>QKEK01000085.1 GCA_003251775.1 Clostridia bacterium
ACCTTTGAGGATACTCGTAACAAGCTAATTCCCAAAATATATATGCAGTGGGGGTGTATCGGTAAGGATACATTAATAAAAAGGCTTAATAAAGAAACAAATACAGTTGAGAATGTTTTGGTTAGTGAACTAAAAATAAATGATGTAGTTATTTCCACTGATGATAAGAAGGCAACAATAAAAGACATCGTGACTGGTGAAGATGAAAAAATATGGAGTATCAAAACTAATATGCGTGAAATAAAGCTTTCACCCAGCCATTCTATCTGTACTGAAAGAGGCTGGATACCCGTTTCTGATATTAGGACAGATGATATGCTCCTAACTGAGGAGGGGTATGAAAGGATTACTCTTTTTGACTACATTCCATATGATGCAAAGGTATATAATTTTGTCTTTGAAGAAGAAACACCTATGTATGGTAACGGAATACTAATTGGTGATTATAAAATGCAACAAAGGATACGTTCAGTATTAGAAAAAGAGGTTAAGTTCAGCCAAAAGACTAATAAGGCAGTAGATGAATTATTTGCTCTTATGTCTGTTTAATAATGTTTTATTTAGAGTAATATAGGGATAGTATGCTGTCAGCTGTTTTCTACAGTTTTGACAGCATAAGGCTTACAAATTAAAGGGGAGGATTGAAGAATTGAAAAAGCAGTTTCATTATTACGCAATAAGATATTTAACTAGTGCTATGGGATTCTCAGATGATGTAAGTAGCTTGATAGCTTCTATTTCACAGTTTGTTGATGACAGCGTTTTGGAGGATGACACACATTCTTACCAAAAAAGCGATATTCCAAAGGAAGTAATAAAGCGTAAGCTGCATAAGGTAGATGGGGATAAATTAATAATTCCTGTGCCCAAAACGGCACTACAGACAGGCACTGGTGATGTTGAAAAGAAAGAGTTGCTTGATGAGGTAAATCAAAAGCAGTGCTTAGTTCCTTTTCATTATTATCCTTCAGTAAAGACAGATTCTAGTCAGGATTATTATGTTCAGCCAATCACTGATTTGAACCACCCACTGTTGAAAGAGATTATTAATAACTCAATTGTTCAGTACAAAAAGGCAATATCACAAGATACAAATTCTGCTGGAATGTCTGATGACCTGATAACCAGTGCTATATATATTGGGGTTATAACACATGTTATAGCAGATACCTATGCACATAGGTTTTTCAACGGCTTTAAAAGCTATATAAATGATACGAAAATACTTAAAATACAGGAAAACGAAAGCATGCAGGATATTGGAGGTCAATACCCCAGCCCTGATGTACTGGTCGCAAAGCCACAGGTTGGCTGTGCCAGAGTGGGAACGACGGTTGATGACCTTAACGTTGTAGTGGTTTTTGAACAGAGAACCGATGATGACCCTGAAGGCTTCAGGTCAGGTGGACATACGGTTAACACCTCAAAAGCGTTTATAAATGCAGCGTATATAATGTACAAATATTTTCTCAGGCTGCTTGGCCAAACAGATAACAATGATGTTCACTGGAAGGGTATGTATTTGCCGGTAATAAGTGAGATGTCAAAAATGAGAGGCAAGACAGATTCTGATTTTGTAAGCTTAATAAAGAAAAAGCTTGATAGTGATATTCAATGTAATTATGATGCACTAAGCACATTGTGCTTTTTAACTAACAAGGCAGCTTTTGTTGGGGAATTTGCAATTGCTGTGGATGATGTCAGAAAATCAATCTAAGGAGGAATTATTTATGGAAGAGATTAAAGGAATTGTTGAAAATAAGAATGAGAGCGTAAATGAGAACCAAGATATGAACTATAATATGAATGAAAGCGAGAAATCAAATAAAAGTGAGAGTATAGATAATAATGATAATGATACGGATGGTAGCATCACATTTATGCCAATAGTTATGAATGAGGAGGTTTTCAGCCTTGGTGTAAAGGCACTTTATGGGGATATAACTAAAGGTATGGTTATGGACGTAATTTTGTTTGATATAGCAACAAAAAGAAAGCTCCTGTCCCAGTCATTTATATGTCTTGACAAAAATGAGATAGTTGGAGCATTAAAAAACAATATACCCTCAAAAAAGACGGGGTATTTGGTGTCAGTAAAGGTTTTGTCAACTAATAAGAGCGTACTATTAAGTGGTAGTAAGGAGTACACTATTGAGGATGAGACCGGGCTTATGAATTTAGAGGTTTATAATCCTACTTTAAAGTTGAATGATAACAAGATTCTTGTTGCTAATGACAGCTTGATTGAGGGTGATTACTTAAATAAAAACAATGCTACCTATGTAACGCAGGGGCAGACAAGGGTGCTAGATTTATTTTTGCCAGTTGAAGTTAATCTCAGAGCTTCTAATGAGTATAAAATAAATAAGATATATGATTATAAGCTGACAATGACAGATAGTAATCAGAATACCTACATGCACTGCGGAAATAAGAAGTTTAATAGTGTTATCGTTAAAAATGATGGGTCAGGGGCTTTTATTCGCTTTAATGAAGAGTGGAAAAACCATATAGAGTGTAATAGCTATAACCAAGCACAGGCTGAATTTGTGCTTAACCTATGGGTCTCAGCCGAGCTTGAGTATATTGGTGAGAATAAGGATATAGAGGGTATTAGAAAAGTAAGCTGGAGCACTGAGACCATAGCTGACAAGATATTCTCACCTGTAATTATGAGCTGGTGTGATGATGAATAGATTGATAGTACCATTATCCTTAAAGGTAATGCTGGTTGGTTCTATACCACCAGAAGGGACAAAATCCAATCAAACATATTTATATGAGTACTTATCCCCTGATATTAAAGGAATATCGGATGATGCCATTGAGCCTGATTTTATGTCATTAGTTAAGTGGGACGAGAGTGATAGAGGAGCATTTTTACATATTAGCCTTCCAGATGCTCTGACCAAGGGTACTGAAAATGAGACAACTAAAGATATAGAATACCCAGATGTTCCAGACCGTTGGCTTATAACGAGGTTATGGACAGCAGATAATAAGACAATACAGTCAAAATGCTTTTTGATAGAGTCGAATGCTCTCCAAACCGAAAAAAGTAGTACTTTGTTTAACCTAAGAAGTGCATCATATCCATATCTACAGGATGAGGATATGCCATATCGTTATATAGGCAGGGCATACCCAGTAGAGATTAAAGGGGAGGAGCTTCCGGTAATTGATGAAGTGCTAGAGCATCTTACTGCCGTAGCACCAGCAAACCCTTGCTTTGCTGCATTTTTTGGAGACTGCTGTAATGTTTTTGGCTTCTTTGATGACCTGAAGGATGATAATGGTAACTTTCTGAATAATATAAATATTACCTATTCAGTATGTGGGTGGTATAGTAAAAATGAAAATGATATTCTAAGTAAGGTAAAGGATCCTGAAAAATGCCTAGAAAACTTGAGCTGGAGTACAGCTGAGGGATTTGCGTTTCCTGCGGCTACACTGTGTCATGGCTTAATAAGCGATATTAACTGGAAGGACGAAAACACAAATTATACTGATGGTATTCCTCTCGATTTAGAAAAGCCAGAGCTTGCTGTAGGTAACACGTCCATGGAAGCATTAGCTGCAATTGCAGAGGCTAAAAAGCCAAAGTATTTTCTTAATGAGCGTATGACTAATATACTTTTATGTAACCTTAAGCAAAAGCTATTGCAGCCAAATGGTTTAGTAAAAAGCATAGATGAAATACATAAAGCAAGGTTTGGAAATCAGAGCAAAATAAGAAAGATAGCTATTAAGGAGAAAACAAAGCTTAGACAAGAGGAATATCTTAGCAACAAAGTGCTATGTGAAGAGATAAACGAAGAATTAATGGAAATAGTCAATGGCATAAATGAATTAGAAATGCAGTTATTTTCACGAAATGAAGAGCTTGAAGGTAATCAGGAGCTGCTATATGATTTGTTTTGTAAATATGTAGACAGATATAATCTTGAGGATATTGACGAGGATGATGCACTACTTAGAATGTATATTGAAAAAATAAACGGTCTTGGCAGTAGTATTGAGTCGGTTCGTGAAGAGAAAGAAAAGCTTAGTAATCAAATAAACACACAGGGGGAATTGCTGAAATCTAAAGCGGGAGATGTATATGAGCTACTGGATATGAATGAACAGCGTTTCTGGGAGGCTAATGATCCTGTGCTAATGCTATATGGAATAGATAGGAATTACTCACATGGTGCAGATGGAAGATTCTCAGATGATAATACAGTTTTATGCCGTAGTGTTAGTCAAATAAATTCATCATTTACTATTGAGCCAATTAAAGACCTGCTAGACAAGGAAGTATTAGTGACAGCAAATGCTTTGCTAGACTTTATGTATATAAATCAGGCTATAGCTGACTATAGTATGCCTTGTGAGTGTATAAATATCATAGAAGAAGTAATTCTCCTTTCGCCTGGTTTTTCCTATGTAATCGCAGCTTTTATTGCTAGGCAGGTACAAATTGTAGATCAAAATAAGATTACAGCCCTAGCTGTGGCAGTAAAAAAATTGCAGACTGCACCAGTTAATGGGGAGGTTCATAAGTGTCTTGATAAGCAGCTACTATGTGCAGCAGCAGGCTTTAATGGTGTATTCCCCGAAATATACTCGATAGGCTATTGGAAACAGCCATGGTCACCACTGTATTTATGCTGGCAATTGACTTACTATCCTGACCCATTAGTTATGGAGGAGACTCCAAGGCTTGATAATTGGGGTCTAAGTGGTGATGACTATGTTTATACAGGAGCGGAGCCATTGGCTAAGAATAATATTGTGTATAAAAACAGGACAGTGCTTACTCCATATGCAGCAGAGGTGGCGGCACAAATGCTAAAGGATTTAATAAATGATGAAAGCATCACAGCAGATATTAAGAATATGAGTATCCTTTCACAAAAGCTTAATGGCTTTAACGAAAGGCTTCTGATGCGATACCTTCAATTACAAACGCCGATTAAAATGAGAAAAATAGATAATACTGAATTTAAGGATACGGTTTCGGGGTGGCTTGAGGATTATAATTATGAAAAGCCTGATTTTACAAAGTTTTTTTCTCCTATACGTGCGGGGTATATGCAAATTAATCAGATTAATATTGTTGATACCTTTGGTCAGACAATGAAGCTTAACCCTAGTGGGGCTATAGTGTCAGAAAACTTCAGGTATAGTGATAGTGCTTTTGAAAAATTCATTATGCTCCCACCCAGAATAGTACAGCCCTCCAGAATAAATTTTGATTGGATTAAAGAAGATCAAAGCCCTGTGTGCGGGTGGCTTTTACCTAACCATATTGAAAAATCCCTTTGTTGCTATAGCAGTGAGGGTGTCTTTCTTGGTAGCTTACAGAATGTAATGCTAGGTGATAGCTCTGTAGTCTTTAGGCTTCCACCAGAAGAAGGAGGTATGATAAGTGACCTTCCTAAGGATATGGACGAGACTCTATATCAGATTTTAAGTAATATAATTGATATTAGCAAAAATAACGATGATCAAAAGACTAATATACTTGAAGATGTATTAATGGCAATTGATTCTTCATTGTGGAATATTAATCCTTCGTCACAGCAGCTATTTAAGGGGCTATCCCTATTCGTTGGAAGACCGCTTGCGGTTGTAAAAGCCTATGTAAAGCTTGAGCTTCTGGGGAAAGAAAAGCAGTGCAAGAGAAAGGAAAGAAGCATAAAGGATTCTGGAGCTTTTCCATATCCGCACATTAATAAAGCTGAGTTTAATGTGAGGATTGGGAGGAAGGAGAATCATGGTGACGGTGTTGTAGGCTTTTTCGTTAATGAAGATTATTCAAGACTGTATTTAAGTGCAACAGATAGTACATCGGAGTATAGCTATTTCTGCAATGAAAATCAAATAGTATTATGTACAGATGAGGCTTATAAGCCTACAGAGATAACATTTATTATGGATAGTGCAGGCTGTATTGACTTTGTCAGTGGGATACTGCCAGTAAAAACACTAAGACTGCCCGAGGAGCTAGTAAAAAAGAGCTTGAATCAGTTATACCTTACCATATTTTCAGCACCTGTTCTAACAGACGTATTTGATATTTCTATGCCATATCCAAAAACTGCTGGTAAGCAGTTTAGCTGGGTGTACCTCAATGAGGATAAAAAGATAATAGAGCAAGATGACATAAAACAGACGACAGAACAGGGCTTCTTCCCTGAGGCTCCCTTTGAAGCGGTGGAAGGCTGGCTGAAGCTAAATATTAATGATGAATTGAACAAACAGGAGGAATAACATGCCAATTATTATTGATACAACAATACCGTATTTATGCCAGTGTAGGGATGATAATATTCAAGTAAACAAGAACACAGACCTTACAAGCTATAATCCGGTTTTTAGTGAGCTTGAAATCTCTCTGATGAATGTAAGTGAAGACTCAAAATTTGAGAATGCTTTACTCATGACAGCAGATGATGTGTGTGAGATGATAGTAAAGGGTCAAACGGCAAAGGCATCATATATTGTGCTGGAGGTTCCGTTTGGTAACAATCCTGATTCTTTTATAGATAATGATAGTACAATAATGTCCACAGCCGTACCTGGGTGGACTGCTAGTAGCTGGAGGTCAAGTGGGGATTCGTTAGTATGCTCAATTCTTAAAAACCAAACGGTAGCAAGTCTAAACAGATTTGAAAGCATTGAAATAACTATAAGTAAGATATGCTCATACTGTTACCCAGGCATGACGTATGTGAAGGTAAGGTTCTGCAATGTCAATGGAGTTAGTGACATGATTAAGTATATTCCGATTAAGAAAACAGAGGGTAAATTACAGATAAATCAATTTGTGCCTGCAAATGATACTTATGTTGTTTCAGAAAATGAAGAGGTAAGACTACACTGGGTAACAGGTGCCGCAACAGGTGGGGTAATACACCCAGTTGAGTATATTCTGGATTCTAAAATAGCTGAATGTGTTGACAGACCGTCACATTCAAAGGAGTATATACTTGATATAACTGATGGTGTTTCTAACATAACTCAGATGTGTCCTATTTTTGTATCTCCACCGATAATATGCGATTTTAAGCTAAGTGAGGATGAAAGCTTTGCTTCATGGTCAACCAAGCATTGTACAAAGGTCTTAATCAATAATGAAGAAACCGATCCTGATAATGACAAATATGAGATAGAAGAAGTAGATAGGGTGGTATTATTCACAAGCGGATATCTTTATAACACAGAAAGCACACTCTTCCTTGTCAAGGAATACGAGGAGCTTGATTTACTGAATAAAAAGGCATTAGTCTTTGAAGGTTATACTGTAATACAGCTTACATGGAGGTCGTCCTATAGTAGTGTGAAATTAAATATTTATGACCCTGAAATGTGTTTTGCTGTAGTGGAAAAGGAAGGCTTTTATGAGTATGTAGTAGAGGATATTTCGACAATTAAGATTGAATTTGTTGGCATAAAAAATGATGGAAGCGAATGCATAGTAGATGTTGTATAGAGCTTTTTTTATACAGCATGTTAATATACTCTTATGAGAAAGGTAAAAAATTATGGAGAATAATCAATTTATAAAAGCAGGTATTATTGGCGACAACATTATTACAACAGCCTATGATTATAGCAGGGCAAAAGGTGACCCAGATGTGGAGGTCTATAATGATTTGACAATTTCTATTACAAATTTGAGTAGGACTGATTCGATAGAGCTATATTATGACAGTAGTAAGCAACTGCCAGTTATTAATGATACTGCCTCATATGAGGACCAGCCTAGAATTTATGTTTATTTTCCTGCGGGAGATATGGCGTATCAAATGACTACCATTGATTTAGCAAAGGAGATAAAGTGCAGTGTATCAAGGGGCTGGAAGGTTTTTGCTTGCGATAATGACGATTCCTTTGAATATGGAGTATATTGGAGCATAGTGCCTGATACACCCGATGTAAACCTAAAATTTCACCCAGGGGATAGCTTGATTATTCATTTTGAAGGTATACTGACATATAAGGAATCCAACAGAATGAGCTGTGCAGCTATTGATTTTCGTGACATAGCTAGCATTGAAAATCATAAAGAGTATCTGCCTGTTTATATTGTAAAGCCAGAACCAAGAATAAGAAGGTTTAAATGTAGTCAGAATTTTGCTGGTATACTTGATAAGGTTAGATTTGACTGGGAGGTCTTGGGTAATATAAAGCAAACAAGGTTCTTTCCTAGCTTCGGAGCTACTGGTGAAACTAGTATACCAGCTAAGTCAAGTGCTGATTGTATTGTGACTGAAAGCACTGACTATACGATACGTGTTTTTGGAGAGAATGATATTGTTTATGGGTATTGTCCAGTTATAGTGGATGAGCCCAAAATAGAGCTAAAGACGCTTGATAGAAGGACTAAATATAAATACGGAGAGGAAATAGCTTTAAGCATTAAGCTTTTTAATACTAATCATTGCTACATAAATGAGGGTATAGGGAGAGTA
>QKEK01000292.1 GCA_003251775.1 Clostridia bacterium
TTTACCCAAGGCTAAACAGCATATCAGTTGTGCCAGCTGGTTTAACAAAGTACAGAAAAAAATTATTTAAATTAATTCCCTATGATAGGGAGAGCTCAGCACAGGTTATTCAGCAGGTAGAGCTTTTGCAAGGAAATAATGTTAATAAATATGGCTCACGTATTGTATTTCTTGCTGATGAGTTTTATATTATGTCACAAAAAGATATACCTAAGTATGAAGAATATGAAGAATTTCCTCAAATAGAAAACGGTGTTGGCTTATTGGCTTCTCTTGGGTATGAAATAGACGTAGCACTAAAGACAATTAAGACAAAGCTGAATTCGTGTCAAAATCTACAAAGAGAAGTTAGTATAGCTACAGGAGTTAGTGCATATAGTTTTGTTAAAACTCAAGCTGAAAAAATAATGGAAAAACAAAGTAGCTTAAGAATTCATGTTTATCCAATTAAAAACACCTTTTTTGGTGAAAATATTACTGTTACAGGGTTATTAACTGGAAAGGATATACTAGAACAACTAACTGGAAAGAAGCTCGGAGAAAATTTGTTATTATGTAGCTCTATGTTTAAGGCTGGTGAAGAAATAATGCTAGATGATATAACGATTAAGGAAATAGAAAGTGTATTAAGCATAGACATAATAAAGGTAGAAAACATAGGAGAGGATTTTGTAAATAAGATATTAGGGATTTAATAAGCGTAGCTTATAAGAACCCTAAGTTGTTTTTACAACAAAAATTGTTGACAAGAAAACAAGTACTAACTTATTATTATATTTAGGCACAAGTGCGAGAATGGAGTGATGATTTTGTCTAACCCGATTGTAGCTGTAGTGGGAAGACCAAATGTTGGTAAATCCACATTTTTTAATTATATAGTTGGAAAGAGACTATCAATAGTTGAAGATACACCAGGTGTAACTAGAGATAGAATTTATGCTGAGGGCGAATGGCTCAACAGAAAGTTTATGCTTATAGATACAGGTGGAATAGAGCCTTCATCAGAAGATGAAATAAAAATTCAGATGGCAAGACAAGCAGAGCTGGCTATTGAAATGGCTGATGTAATTGTTTTCATGGTAGATATGAAAAGCGGGATGACAGCTTCCGATAGAGATGTTGCAACTCTACTAAGAAAATCAAATAAGCCTGTTGTTTTAACTGTAAATAAGGTTGATCAGGTAGGACAGACTCCTCCTGATGCATATGAATTTTATAATTTAGGCATGGGAGAGCTTTTTTGTATTTCATCATTACATGGACTAGGTATTGGTGAGCTATTAGATGAGGTCTCAAGTTATTTCCCAGAGCAAGCAGAGGAAGAGTATGAAGAGGACGTTATAAGGGTAGCTGTAATAGGAAAACCAAACGCAGGGAAATCGTCATTGGTAAATAAAATATTAGGTGAAGAGCGTCTAATTGTAAGTAATGTTCCAGGCACAACCAGAGATGCAATTGACACATATGTGGAGCATCAAGGTAAAAAGTATGTCTTTATAGATACTGCTGGAATAAGAAAAAAGAGTAAGATTAACGAAAGTATAGAGAGGTACAGCATTATTCGTTCCTTTGCTGCGGTTGATCGATCAGATGTATGCTTAATACTAATTGATGCTAATGACGGTGTAACTGAGCAGGATACGAAAATTGCTGGATATGCCCATGAGCAAGGGAAGGCTTCTATTATTGTAATTAATAAATGGGATATATATGAGAAGGAAACAGGAACATTAGAAAACTATAAAAAAAATGTATATCAAAAGCTGTCTTATATGACATACGCACCTGCTTTGTTTATATCAGCAAAGACAGGGCAAAGAGTAAATAATCTGTATGAATTAATTGATCATGTAAATGAGCAGGCTGTTTTCAGAGTATCAACTGGTATGCTGAACGATATTCTTAGTGAGGCAACCTCTGTGGTTCAGCCTCCGTCAGATAAGGGTAAGCGTTTAAAAATATACTATATGACTCAGGTGAGTGTAAAGCCTCCGACTTTTGTTGTGTTTGTAAATGACAAGGAGTTAATGCATTTCTCATACCAGAGATACTTAATCAATACGTTAAGAAATAATTTTGGATTTGAAGGAAATCCAATCCATTTTATTATAAAAGAAAAGAATGATGAATAATATCCATAAGAAAGCTTTTTACGAGGTGTGGTAATATGGGGGATATAGGTTTAATTAATATAATATTTTTATTAGTAACTGCTATAGTGGGTTACTTATTGGGTAGTCTTAACAGCTCTGTTATTGTAAGTAAAGCGTATGGAAAGGATATTAGACAGCATGGTAGTGGTAACGCTGGGACTACTAATACTTTAAGGGTTTTAGGTAAATTTGCAGCATTGTTGGTTTTAATAGGAGATATGCTAAAGGGTATACTGGCATGCATAATAGGCTATTTTATAATGAAATACGCAGGCTTTTCATCAGAGGTAGGCTTGATACTTTCAGGTATATTTGCTGTGGTAGGTCATAACTGGCCCGTTTACTTTGGTTTTAGAGGTGGCAAGGGCGTTCTTACGACATTTGCTGTTGTTTTATGTATGGACTGGAGAATGGCTTTAATTTGCTTAGGCCTATTTATTATACTAGTAGCAATAACTAAATACGTTTCTTTGGGATCTATTGTAGTTGCCACTATATTTGCTATTCTAGGAATACCATTTGGTAAGAGTCTTGTTTTTATTGTACTTTCATGGTGTTTAGCCCTGATGATTATATTAAGGCATAGGGCAAATATAGTACGCTTATTAAATGGGAATGAAAACAAAATAACCGATAAAAGAAAGTCTAAATAGTTATGTGAATGTTTAAGAATGGAGGAATTATAATTGAATAAAAATATTTCCATACTAGGAGCAGGTAGCTGGGGGACAGCCTTATCTATTCTACTTGCACAAAATGGACATAAGGTTACAGGATGGTCAGTTTTAAAGGATGAGGTAGAAATGCTTAACGAAAAAAAAGAGCATTTGCAAAAGCTACCTGGAGAGAGGATACCGGATAGTGTTTATTATACTGATGATATAGAAAAGTGTTTGAAGGGGCATGACTTGGTGGTTATAGTTACTCCATCTCAGCATGTAAGGTCTACTTGTAAACTAGCATCAAAATATATGAATAAAGGTGATATTGTTGTATGCTGTTCTAAAGGTATAGAGGATGGTACTGGTAAAAGGCTTTCAGAGGTTATAGAGGATGAAATTGAAGGTGTAATTCCAGTAGCCTTATATGGCCCTAGTCACGCTGAGGAGGTTGCAAAAAAGATACCTACTACGGTTGTTTCTGCATCAAAAGATATTATTGCTGCTCAATTTGTGCAGGATGCTTTTATGTCTAATAAATTTAGGGTATATACTAATTATGATTTAATTGGAGTTGAACTAGGTGCGGCGTTAAAGAATGTTATTGCTTTATGTGCTGGTATTTGTGATGGTTTGGGTCTTGGTGATAATAGTAAAGCAGCACTTATGACAAGAGGGATAACAGAAATTGCAAGACTAGGTGCTCAAATGGGAGGGAAAACGCAAACCTTTGCTGGACTTACTGGGATAGGTGATTTGATTGTAACCTGTACAAGTATGCACAGCAGGAATAGGCGTGCGGGCATATTGATAGGACAGGGTTATTCAGTTGAGGCTGCTCTTAATGAGGTTAAGATGGTAGTTGAGGGTGTAGTAACAGCCAAAGCGGCTTACGAACTATCACTAAAGTATAATGTTAGTATGCCTATAACAGAAGAAGCGTATAAGGTGCTTTTTGAAGGTAAAAGTGCGAAGGAAGCTGTAGTAGATTTAATGGAAAGAGGGAAAAAACACGAGATAGAAGACATATTTTTTGAGTAAACTAGTTATGTTAAATAAATTTACAAATGAAGTTTCAGAAAATTAAATAAGGTTTTTTAAATATTAAGCAATGCAATGTTCAAAAGAGATTAGAAAGAAAGATAGATAGTGAGTAGGGTATGGGGGTTTAAAATGAAAGCAGAATTTATTAATCCTGTGCTCAAAGCAAGCCAAATAATTATTAAAAATTTATTGAAATTAGATTTTAAATTAGGAGAGCTCAGGCTAGTTGAATCAAATAGTTTTAATAATCAGCTAGTGATAATGATATGGATGGACGGGGACTATGACGGTAGATTTATGTTTGCAATGTCCAGAGAGACTGCATGTAGGATTGCTTCGGGTATGATTGGTGAGAAAATTGAAACGTTGGATCCATTTTCAAAAAGTGCGATTGGTGAGTTAGCTAACATTATACTTGGAAGAGTAGGTATTATATTTGAAAACAAGGGTTTTAATGTTAATATAAGCCCTCCAACGATACTTGAAGGGGATACACTGTTTATTCAGAGGCTAAGCAGTAGAACTAAAAGAAGTACAATATTGGATATACCTATGATATTTGAAGATGATTATAGCATGGAATTAAGAATTGAGGATGGAAAGGTTAATAAAGGCAAATGAATATACGTGAGCTGGTTGAAAAAAGAGAGAAGGATATATTATGTGAAGCCGCCTGCTTAAGCTCGGAAAGTAGGGGCAGGCAGCATGATGAAAAAAGATGTGAGGTAAGAACAGAATTTCAAAGGGATAGGGATAGAATTACATATTCAAAGGCATTTAGAAGGCTGAAGCATAAAACACAGGTTTTTATATCCCCGGAAGGAGACCATTACCGAACAAGATTGACACATACGCTTGAAGTCTCTCAAATAGCTAGAACCATTGCCCGTGCTCTAAGACTAAATGAAGATTTGACTGAAGCTATTGCCTTAGCACACGATTTGGGGCATACACCGTTTGGACATGCAGGTGAACGTGTTTTAAATCAGATATGTCCTCACGGTTTTAAGCACAATGAGCAGAGTGTCAGAGTAGTAGAGTTTTTAGAGAAGGGGACTGGTATTAATCTTACTTGGGAGGTACGTGACGGTATACTTTGTCATACTGGTAAAAATAAGGCTACTACTTTAGAGGGGCAAATTATTAAATATGCAGATAGAATAGCTTACATAAACCATGATATTGAAGATGCTATTAGAGGTAAGATTATTTGTGCTGACAGTCTTCCGAGACAGTGTTTAGATGTATTAGGTGAAACCTCTAGCCTAAGAATTAACAATATGGTTATAGATATTATACATAATAGTGGTCAATATGACGAAATAAAAATGAGCCCTGAATTCGCAGAGGCTATGGACGAGCTTAGAACCTTTATGTTTGAAAATGTTTATATAGGTTCTGTTGCAAAAAGTGAAGAGAGTAAGGCAGAAAGACTTTTAAGAGAATTATACATTCAGCTAGTAGATACTGACGCAGATTATCTGCCGACTGAAACAGCTCAGCTTATCAAAAAATCAGATATACATAGAGTAGTATGTGATTATATAGCTGGAATGACTGACAGATATGCAGTATATGTCTTTAACAATATTTATGTACCAAAATCATGGGAGAATAGTCTAATATAGAATTATATGATTATCTAAAGAAAAAGCTCATAAAATTTTTATTAAATTAAAAGGATTTTGTGTATAAGTGTCGAATATTATAATAGGCAACGATGTATAACTAGTATACAATCTTTTGAAGGGATGTAATATGGCTGAATTTTATTCAGATGAGTTCATAGAAGAGGTTAGACTGAATAATGACATAGTTGATGTAATAGGTGAATATATTAAGTTGGAAAAAAGAGGTAGTAATTATTTTGGATTATGTCCTTTTCATAATGAAAAAACACCTTCTTTTTGTGTTGAACCAAATAAGCAGTATTATCATTGTTTTGGATGTGGTCAAGGTGGTAATGTATATAGCTTTGTGATGTATGTAGAAAACCTTGATTTTCTAGAGTCATTAAAGTTGCTTGCTGAAAGAGCCAATATGCAACTTCCAGAAATGGGAAGTTTATTAAATAAAGAAAAAGAGAATTTACAAAAACAGCTTTTTCAGATTAATTTAGAGGCAGCCAGAGTGTTTTATAAAAGCTTATTTGATTCAAGTAATATAGTAGCACAGATGTATATTAAAAACAGAGGGTTAACTAAGGATGTTATCAAGAAATTTGGAATAGGTTACTCAAACTCAAATTGGGACACACTTAGCACATATTTACTACAAAAAGGGTATACTCAGGAGGCTTTGTTACAAAGTGGATTAGCAATAAAAGGACAGAATGGGAAGCTGCATGATAGATTTAGAAAAAGAATAATGTTTCCTATTACAAATGTAAGGGGTAATATAATAGGCTTTGGAGGCAGAGTTATAGATGACTCAATGCCGAAGTATATGAATTCTCCTGAAACACTTATATATCATAAAGGTAAAGAGCTATATGGATTAAATATTGCTAAAAATACAAAGCAAAAAAGAATGTTAATTGTTGAAGGATATATGGATGTTGTTTCTTTGCATCAAAGTGGGATAGATAATGTAGTTGCTTCCTTGGGAACAGCATTGACTCAGATGCAAGGCAGGGTGTTGAAAAAATATAGCGAAGAGGTGGTGATATCTTACGATGCTGATAGTGCTGGACAAGCAGCCACGATGAAGGGTATAGATATATTAAATGGGATTGGATGTAAAGTTAAGGTGTTATCTATACCAGATGGGAAGGATCCTGATGAGTTTATAAAGAAAAATGGTCCAGAAAAGTTTAAACTGCTTATAGAAGGGGCAATATCTTTAGTAGAGTATAAGATAAGAATTGCAAGAAAGCAATTAAATTTGGAAGATATGGATAGTAAGATTGGTTTTTTAAATACTGTAGCATCTATTTTAGTAAAAGTTGAGAATAATGTTGAAAGAGAAATGTATGTGAATAGAATTTCAAAGGAGTATAGTATTTCTGTTGATTCTCTTAACGCTGAAATATATAGACTAGCAGAAGGTAATAATAAAAAACAACAATATAAGCTGATGACTGTTAAGCCCAAGGTGATAGTTAAGGATAGTAAAAAAAATGAGATTAATAGAATTATACAAAATGAAATGTTAATAATGGCTTTCATATGTAATGAAAATTCTGTTTTTCAGCTAATAAAAGAAAGGTTTAAGCCTGAAGAATTTAGTGATGTAAATAAAGCTACAGCAAGGGTATTGTATGACAGACTAACACAAAACAAAGGAATTACAGCAGCAGAGCTGTTAAACATAATAGACAGTAAATATGCTTCTGTTTTCACTACTGAAATACAGAGAGCACATAGTGATGGTAATGTAGAAGCTGCAGTTCTGGACGTATTCAGACGAATTGAGCTTGACAAACTGGAGCTTTTAAGAAAACAGGTATCATCAATTAGTGATAATGAAGGAGATGTTGAGTTATTAAATCAATTATTAAAAGAAATAAGATTAAAAAAGAAAAAATGAACATAATACTAGAGAGGAGGTGCTTTATTTAATGTCAAAGCAAGAAGTACAGGTGAAAAAAGCCAATGAACAGAAGGATGAAATTGCGGATAGAAATAATAAAAAAGCAATATTAAAAAAGCTAGCCGATACTGGAAAGGAAAAGGGCGTACTTTCTTATAAGGAAATTATGGACTCTTTTCAGAACATTGAAATTACTCCAGAGCAAGTTGAAAAGATTTATGAAGCATTAGAGCACCTTGGCATTGAAGTTGTGGAAGATTTAGATGCAGAAATTAAAGAATTAGAGGATTTAGTCGAAGAAGAGGAAATAGATATATCTATACCCGAGGGGGTTAGTATAGATGACCCTGTAAGAATGTATTTGAAGGAGATAGGAAAGGTACAGCTTTTATCAGCTGATGAAGAGATTGAGCTGGCACAAAAAATGAATGAAGGAAGTGAAATAGCAAAGAAGAGGCTGGCTGAAGCAAACCTACGTCTAGTGGTTAGTATTGCTAAGAGGTATGTTGGAAGAGGTATGCTCTTTCTTGATTTAATACAAGAGGGTAATTTAGGGTTAATTAAGGCTGTAGAAAAATTTGATTATACTAAGGGGTATAAATTTAGTACCTATGCAACGTGGTGGATAAGACAGGCAATTACAAGGGCAATTGCCGATCAGGCAAGAACAATAAGAATTCCGGTTCATATGGTTGAAACAATAAATAAGCTCATAAGGATATCAAGACAATTGCTTCAGGAGCTAGGAAGAGATCCTCAACCTGAGGAAATAGCTAAGGAAATGGGTATGTCAGTAGATAAGGTTCGTGAAATAATGAAGATTTCTCAAGAGCCTGTATCACTTGAAACTCCTATAGGTGAAGAAGAGGATAGTCATTTGGGGGATTTTATCCCAGATGATGATGCACCGGCACCAGCAGAAGCTGCAGCTTTTACCTTGCTAAAGGAGCAGTTAATAAATGTTTTGGATACACTAACACCAAGAGAAGAAAAGGTCTTAAGACTTAGATTTGGTTTGGATGATGGAAGAGCCAGAACACTTGAAGAGGTTGGTAAGGA
>QKEK01000250.1 GCA_003251775.1 Clostridia bacterium
ATTGTATTATAACATACTGTTGCTTAAATTATAATAATATTGAGTATTAAGCTTTTGCGTTGTTACGTACTCAACAAATGGAGTATTTGTGTATATTTATTCAAAACGAGGCAATATAGCGTATAAACATACAACAACGCAATATACTCTATTGCAGGTACTACAGATTTCTAATCTGAAAGATTCTCTTGGTCCGTCGTTCATTATTGTTATTTATAGCTTCAGTATACACGTTAATTATTTTATCATAAAAACACTCACATGAATACTTCTTAGTATATTCTTTTGCAGTTCTCCCTATTTTATATCTAAATTCCGCATCTTCGGTCAATAGTCTTAGCTGACTTGCTAACTCTTCCTTTGTATTAAATAAAAAGCCTGTCTTGTTATGTATTACAGCATCATAATAGCTTGGGTCGTTGTAAACTAAAACTGGCTTTGAGCTAGCCATAGCTTCAATGATAGTCAAACCTTGAGTCTCTGATTTTGATGCAGATACAAATATATCACTAATAGCATAATAATTTTGAATATCAGAGTGAGCAACCTCTCCAACAAAAATAACATTATCAGAAATTCCTAAAGAAACAGATAAAGCTTTCAACTCAGGTTCAGATGGACCAGAACCCACTACTAAAAATTTTAGTCTTTTGTTTTCTTTTATATTTGATACTAAAGCCTCTAATATAAAAGCTATGTTTTTTTCTTTTGCAAGCCTTCCTACAAAAATAGCTACTATATCGTCGTCTTCTATACCTAGACTGTGTTTAATTGACATTACCTTTGACTCATCTAACGAAAATTGATTAAGGTTTATACCTGTAGGTATTACTGTTATTTCACGTTTGACACCATAGTTAAGGAGGGCGTTTTTTACTTTCTGAGTAGGTACAATTACCTTTGTGCTTATATTGCAGATAATACCAGATAGACGCACCACCATTTTTCTCGGAAGAAGGCTTTTTTTCATTAGCTTTCCAGGAAGTATATAGTGAACATACTCTTCGTACATAGTATGATAGGTGTAAACGATTGGTATATTCAACTGAGCTGATACAAAACGCGAAAAGGTCCCAATTCCGAATTCTGTATGCGTATGTATTATATCCAAATTCCATGACTTAATAATCATCATTGCTCTAATAGAATAAATGGAAGTTAATCTATGGTCATATAAAGCCTTAACTCTAAGACCTGGTATTCTTAATATATCTTCTCCAAGCTCAAATCTGAAAAAACTGTCACTTGAGGTAACAATAAATACCTTGTGACCCTCAGCCTCAAGATGCTCCTTCAAAGTCTTAATACTTGTTACCACCCCATTTACATGTGGCTCGTAAGTGTCAGAAAATATTCCGATTCTCATTACAAATCCTCCATATAGCCATAAAACTACGTTTAGCTAATAAATACTGCATTAATTTTAACAATGAAAAAGCTATACTCTTGCGTTTATTTATTATGCTTGTATATGGCATTATATCTTAAATAGTTTTAGTGTTGTCTTTATATCCCAATATAATATATAATTATACTACATAAAAATTAAGATACAATTAAAAGTTTATTAAAATATTCATAATTTATATATAACTTGTAACTATTCAGACAATAACGCAATATACTCGTTGACGTAATGGTTTATGCAACAAGGATTCACTTAAGTGCTTAAAAGCTATGGATAAGAAATTATAGTGAGAGTATTTTATCCTTCTCTAATTGCACCCATTGGACAGAATCTGATACATTTTTTACATGCAATACATGCTTTAGCATCTATTTCAGGTGCGGCAAAGCCTTTTTGTGTCATGGCATTTACAGGACACACTTTTACAGCAGGGCAAGGGTGATTCTGGGGACAACGCTTTTTATCGACAACAATATTCATTAACTGACATCTCCTATCTTCAAACTATTTTTTAAGACTTCGTAAAATAAAGTCTTTGTATAATAATGACCATCTAATTATAATGCATCTTTATTTTTACCTTATAAAATAGAAAGTATTACTTTACCGAGTTAAATTATCAGTAGCTTTATTATACTTAAAAATATCTAAAGAATTCAGTGATTTAATCACAAAATTATTTAACTCTACCATGCACGTTGCACAAATAACTACTGTAAGCGGTTTACAAGCCATTTCGTTAGGCGATTAAAAAAGCTTTTATGAATTCTTTATCAAATCGGAAGCTTATTTAACGATTACCTATTAAGTAGAGTATGTTGTGCTGATGTGTTTTATTAATTGTTAGAACTCATTGTCTAATAATAATCTATCTGGGCATATGTAATTGTTTTGTGACTTAATAATAATTTGTACATCAAAATCCTTATTCTGTATGTATTTCTTATCTAGTAGCATTGAAAAGCCTGATTTATTACTTGTTTTATCAGTATATTCAGTACTGTTTCTTAAATTTTCTTCTAATACGGGAAATGGCTCAAAGAAGTATTCATCTGATGCAGACGTAATTTTTACATAAATAGTTTTGTTTTTTAAAGAGTAAGATGCAGAGGAATTAGCAAATCCATATATTTTAATGTAATCTCCAGAATCTTCAGTCTTTACAACTACCTCTATGTCTTTAACGGTCTTAGGTTGTACCCTTTTTAGCTCGGTTCTCTCTGGTGCAGGCATAATTGGGGCTTGCTCCAGAAGTGAGGAGATGTTACGCTCAACTATTTCAAGAATAGCAATATTTGGTGCATCGTTTAATACAATATTATAATCTATGGGATATATTCTTGAGTAATGTGCATAACCAAAATTATTTGAGATAAATTGTATTAAGGCGTTTGCAAAGGAATCACGAAACATAAATAGTCTATATGAGTTTGCATCTGAATTAGATATGATGCTTAGGTCCTCATATGAACGGAGGGGGCGAGTGTAGGCGAAGCTTTTATCAATATTAAAATAATACTGATCATCCTCATGCTTTGCTGTTGGAAATAGCATTACCTCAAGATCACCCTTCCAATCACTTTTTTTTATAAAATTTAGATTTGAGTAGTCATTGTAATAATAATCTGGTAATTGCTTTTTTACTTCCTGCATTAATTCATTATATGCGATTTTAGCACCATAATTATTCCAATGGGTATCCTTTTTATGATAAATTGTTATATCTGATTCGTTAGGTAAGGCTGACTTTTCCTTTTTTAGAGCTTCATAAAGATTTATATAATTAAGCTCTTTATCTGAAAAATACTCATTTATTAGCTGTAAATTACTTTCATCTGACTTATTTATATAATTTAATGGCATAAATTCACCATAAATTGAGTTCTTGTTTGGAGCGATTGTAAAAATAAACTTAATACCATATTGATTAAGGTATTCCTGTTGTAAATAAAGTATACGGTATAGCTGCTCTAAAGTTTCGCTTGAAAGCTTGCTGTCACCAGTGTAATCTTTAAGCGTTTCATTAAAATACAGCCAGTCATTCTTGCCAGGAATAACCTTTTCATTAACAGACACCTTGAAAAGGTTATAATTAAGCTTTGAATAAGCTGTTACCAAATATGGGCGTAGCCCAAAGTTTTCTGAAAAATAGGTGTTGAATTCGTTAGTAAAATTGGTGTTGAGCAAATGTCCCTTGAAAAGTTGAGGCATGCTTGATAGGACCCTATTTTCCAAAAGGGTGTTCTTTTGTGGCAAAAGCATTGTAAACAATGGTAATGTACATATTAATAGGAATAAGCTTATATATGTAATTTGAAATATTCTTTTTTTCATAATACCTATAGCACCTCGCACCTCTTAAAATCTAAAATAAATAAAGGGATTATATGTTTCAGCAGATAGTGATAATATGCATAGCACAAGTAAAAGGAGGGTTAATACATAGCCAAGCTTATCTATGTATTTGGTAAATACAAGCTGTAGCTTGCCTTTATTAATGTGCTGTATAACAGGAGTAGAAGCTATTATAGCAATAATTATTGTTAAAACTACATGTGGCGACACTAGTAGCTGTGCTTTGGAAATAAGCTCAGTCTCAAAATTGAGACCAGTAAACATAGCCATAATAAAGGCTTTTGCTTGGCTGACATTTTCAGCTCTAAAAATCGTGAAGCCTATAACCACAACAAGAAGTGTATAAGCATGACCTAATAGCTTTAGCTTAAATTTATTAGGCTTAATAACTCCGCTATTCTCAAGTAGCATAAAAGCACCATGGAACATACCCCAAAGGACAAAGGTCCATTCTGCACCATGCCATATACCAGTGCATAAAAATACTATAAAGATATTAATATAGGTTCTGGTTTTGCTAATACGATTACCACCCAAAGGAATATAGAGGTATTCTCTAAACCATGTAGTTAGTGAGATGTGCCACCTTCTCCAGAAATCCTTTACACTAGTGGAGATATATGGGTAGTTGAAGTTTTCGTTAATATCAAAGCCAAACATTTTAGCAAGCCCTATTGCCATATCAGAGTAGCCGGAAAAATCGAAGTATATCTGAAAGGTATAGGTAATTGCACCAATCCAGGCTGTTATGAGATTTAAATCAGCAGAATTAAATGAAAAAACTGTATCTGCAACCTCTCCCATTACATTTGCTATCAGAATTTTTTTACTAAGACCAATAATAAAACGCTGAATGCCACTCGAGACCTTCTCGATTGATATCTTTCGTTCCTTTATTTGTTGGGAAATCTCGTGATATTTTACTATAGGGCCAGCAATTAGCTGAGGGAAAAAGGCAATGTAAAGACCTGTCTGTAATAGTGTTGGTCTATTATTCGTATATTCATCATCTTTGTATATGTCAACAACATAAGACATAGCTTGAAAGGTAAAAAAGGATATTCCGATAGGGAGAGGAATGTCTGTAAGTGGAATACTCAGCATAAAAAGTGCATTAATGTTTTCAATAATGAAGTCAGTGTATTTGAATGTAACTAGTAATAAAACATTTATTAGTATGCAAAGTATGAGATAAAGCTTCTTTAGACTAAGACTATATGCTAAACTTGTATTGACAACAGTAGCTTTAATTATGAGCTTTCCAAATAGATAATTAACTAAAATAGATGTAAGCATTATTAGAACAAATACCGGTTCACCCCAAGAATAGAAAAGAAGACTGGCAAACAGTAGGAATATATTCCTGTATGCACGAGGTATTATTATGTTTAGGATAAACACGAATGGCAGAAAAATAAATAGAAATACACTTGAACTAAAAACCATAAATACACCTTCTATTATGTTAGTAATCTAGTTATGCTACAAGGAGAAGCTTCATATTTCAAAAGACTTAAGCCAATTGAAATATGAGGATTAGTAAAATTTATAAATGCTAATAAAAATAGTATTTATAAGTAAGTCCTAAGGTATATTGCTTGCACTGTAATAGCTAATACTAATGACCTTGTCATCTTGAAGTACAAAGTATAGGGCTTGGCTTTTTGGGTTGTCAGGCTCTAGAAGATAGGTTATCATCCCCTCTTCCTCCTTATAGTTATTACCGTACGCAGTAATGACTTCCTTCCTTGTAGAAGCTATAGTAATACCCCTGTTGGTTTTATATTTGTTGCCTGTTATAATGATTTCATCTATAAGATCCTTCTCTTCTATCGGATAGGTATATATAGAGATATCACTATATGAAAACTGTTTATCAGTCCCCTTATAGACACAGCTTGGTGCCTCACTCATGTCGTAGTCTTGACCAAGCTCAGGAAGCAATAGGCTTACATCTGAGTTTAGAGAGAATACTTTGTTGTTCAATTCAAACTCAAAATCCTTTTGGCTAATACTTGTAGTGCTTGACCCATTGCATGCAGTAAGTAGCAGTAAAACAAAGCATATTGTCAAAAAAATGTATTTTTTCATATAAAGTAACACCTCGAAATAATTATTGTATAAACAGTAAGGTTATCATTTGTGACTTATAGATTATATCATAGTGCGTTATATATCTGCAAGAATGATTGTAACTATTCAGAATTTGCCAGGGCACAGAAAACAAAAGGGGTTGTAACAGTGGCTATTTAATGATAAAATTTAATGTTGTAGGGCTTACAAATTAATTATAGTTAGAAATTAAAAAATCATGTGATGACTTACAGAATTATAATTATGATATAAGAAATTATAGATAAATTCATTTAGGAAGTTTTTTCTTGATAAAATATTGGTGGTAAATGCTGAAAAATATGAATATGGGGTAATTAATTATGAAGGCAACTAGGTATATTGTTTTATTAAGCTTATGTGTAACCATGGTATTAGCGTATATGGGGACTGGTTACAGTGTAAATGAACGACGTGTCGAATTTGTTATAGGTAGTAAAAGCTTTTTAGTAGATGGAAAGGAGTTTGCAATGGATGTTGCATCCTTTGCAGAAAATGATAGGACATACGTACCTGTAAGCTTTCTTGCTAGTGCATTGAATGCTGAGGTTAAATGGAAGGCTGACATACAAACAGCAGAAATTACTGATAAGCAAAAGCAGATTCTAATTAAATTGCAACCAGATAAGAAGTATATGTTTGTAAACGGTAACCGTGTAGATATGGATGTAGCCTCAGTTGTTAGAAACGATAGAATGTTTCTTCCTGCAAAATACGTTGCCCAAAGCCTTAACTATTCAGTTTTCTGGAGACCTTTGACAAAAACTATTCTTATAAACAATGATACTCAAGATTCTAAAGCTGATATAGTTAAAGAGGCGTATCCAAGTAAATTTAATATTAAGGCGGATGTATTGACATATGATAATAAGCTCGTTAATAAATTTAGCAGGCAAGAGGATATATTCATGTGGGGTTCAAAAAACTATTCCGATGTAGAAGGAGTTACGACATTTAGGGGAAATAACTATAGAGACTCTTCATCTTACGGTTATGCAGATATAAAAGAAAAAAAACTTGAAAAGCTTTGGTATAAAAGCATAGGTCATATAGACGGCTGGACTGGAGTAGGTTGGAATGGGCAACCCTCAATTATCCGATGGGAGGATGAGGTTAAGCAAATTATGAATATTTCTCCAGAAAAGAAGAGTAAGCCTGATTTGAAGGAGGTCATTTATTCTACTCTTGACGGTAACATATATTTTCTGGATTTAGATGATGGTAAGGAGACTAGGAGACCATTAAGTGTTGGTGTGCCACATAAAGGTAGTGTTGCAGTTGACCCGAGAGGATACCCCTTGTTATATGCAGGGCAGGGAATAGATGAGGTTAATGGTAAAAAGGTTAATATTGGATATAGAATATTCAGTCTAATAGACTATAAGCAGTTCATGTTCATAAATGGGATAGACTATTATGCAAAAAGGTATTGGGGAGCATTTGATTCAGTTCCCCTAATTGATAAGAATACAGATTCATTAATACTTTTTGGTGAGAATGGGCTTTTGTACTCTGGTAAGCTTGGTACAAAATTTGATGTGAATAAGAAAACTATTTCAATAAAACCAGAGCTATTTAAGTACAGGTATACTTCAAACATAAGTCATAAATTAGGGACAGAGAATTCGCCATTGGTTTATAAGAACCTTTTATATGCTGCAGATAATAGTGGTCTTATTCAATGTATTGATTTGAATACGTTAAAGCCTGTATGGGGTGCAAATGGTACTGATGACACTGATAGCACTATGGTGCTTGAGAGCTTTGGCGAGGATAAGGTTGATCTCTATACAGCATGTGAGGTTGATCATCAGATAAGAACATATGGATATAAGCAAGGGTATTCATATGTAAGAAAGTTTAATGCTCTTACTGGGAAGCTTCTTTGGGAAAAATCGTTTCCGTGCTATTATGACAGTGAGGTAAATGGAGGTGCTTTAGCTTCACCTGTTGTAGGTAAGCACGACATAAAGGATCTTGTTATATTCAGTATTGCTAAAACGGGTAAATATAATTATGGTGGTAAGCTGATAGCATTTAACAAGGAAACAGGTAGTGTTGTATGGCAGATAGAAAGCCCTTACTATTCTTGGAGTTCTCCTGTTGATGTCTATACTAAGGACGGAAAATCCTATATTCTGTATTGCGATTATTTAGGATATATGTATTTGATAGAAGGTAAAACAGGAAAGGTCCTTGATAAAATTGAGCTTGGCTCAACTATTGAGGGCACTCCAGCGGTTTTTGGGAATATAGCGGTTATTGGAACGAGAGGACAAAGAATATATGGAATTGAGCTAAAATAAGAACCCTAAGCTGTCGACGCTATCGGAGATAGCGGACAGCTTAAGAACCTTGTTATTTTATAATAAGAACCCTGTTGTTTGAGCAATAAGACAGACAGATACATGAAGGAGATTTTTTTTGTGAAGGGTATAGTATCAAAAAAAGCATCAGTAGTAATACTTATATTTATTCTAATTATTAGTAACGTGCGGTTTGTATATGCTGATGATACTGAA
>QKEK01000081.1 GCA_003251775.1 Clostridia bacterium
AATCGACTTTGGCTCAACTAGTCTTACCTTGGCATCAATCTGAAGAACTGTTCTTAGATTATGACATATCCTATTCTCCAAAGCTTCCAGTGCCTTAAAGCTTTCTAGCAGATTACCGTCTATAAGCTCAACTAATACCTCAATTTTATCCATATACCCTTCTCTGGTAACTATAATCTGGTAGTGAGGTCCAATATGCTCCATACCCACCAATACACTTTCAATCTGTGAGGGGAACACATTCACGCCTCTTATAATAAGCATATCGTCTGTTCTACCCTTAATCTTCTTCATTCTTACTGTAGAACGCCCACATTTACAAGTCTCTGGGTTAAGCTCTGTAATATCCTTAGTTCGATACCTGAGCATGGGAATTCCTTCTTTAGTGAGTGTAGTGAGCACCATTTCCCCCTCCTGACCATAGCCCAAAGGCTTTAACGTATCGGGGTCAATAATCTCAGGATAAAAATTATCTTCATTTATGTGCATTCCGTCTTGAATATAGCACTCCCCAGAAACACCTGGTCCAGTAATCTCACTTAGTCCGTAATTCTCAGTAGCTAAAATCCCCCATTTTCTCTCTATCTGCTCTCTCATTTCAGGCGTATGACCCTCTCCACCAAACAGACCTAGGCGTAGTTTAAGCTTATCATTAGAAATTCCCATCTCTTCCGCAAACTCTGCAAGATATAATGCATATGAAGGCGTTGCTACAATAATTGTTGTGCCAAAATCCTGTAAATACATCATATGCCTCTCAGAATTACCGCTTGATGCAGGAATGATGGTTACACCTACTTTTTCTAAGCCGTAATGTAATCCGAAGCCTCCCGTAAACATACCATATCCAAAAGCAATTTGTGCAGTGTCATCCTCCCTTGCACCTGCTGCAACTGCAAGTCTTGCTACACTTTCAGTCCACATCTCCATATCATTTTTTGTATACCCCACTACAATTGGTTTACCTGTTGTACCTGATGAGGCGTGTAGCCTTACTATATTTTTTTGTGGAACAGCAAATAAATCAAACGGATAATTATCTCTCAAATCTGCCTTAGTCGTAAAAGGAATCTTATCAATATCCTTAAGAGATTGTATATGCTCTGGCTTAAGTCCAATCTCATCAAACTTTCTTTTATACAGCTTCACGTTATTATAGCAATAATTAACTGTATACTTTAACCTCTCAAGCTGAAGCTCATTCATATCCTTTCTATTTTTACATTCCATCCCCTTATTCCATATCATAAACTACACCCCTTGTTCCCCTAAAGTACATATCGATTATCCAGAACCAATTGATCCTGTATTTTTTTTAGTCCTTGCTTTATTGTTCTTGCTCTGGTTTCTCCGATGCCCTCTACCTCATCAAGCTCTTCGATTGATGCTTCCAAAATCCTGTGAAAGCTACCAAACTCTTTGACCATATTACTTATAACAACCATAGGTAGCCTTGGAATCTTGTTCAACAGCCTATATCCTCTAGGTGGTAAATTTTTATGTAGAGTATCTCTTGTTTCATAGTATCCCAGTGCTCTTAATATAGCAAACACGTCAGTTAAATCCTCATTTGACATCGAAGCAAGGTGCTCATAAACCTCTGACGGCTGAGAAGTTGCTTCCTCAGGCAGATAATCCTCAATTATCAGAAGCAAATCATCATGTATCCCACCCTTAAGCTCATCCAACTGCATTTTGACCAGCCTTCCCTCTTGACCAAGCTCACATACGTAAATCTCTATCTCCTTTACAATTCTGAGTGCCATCTCAGAACGCTGCAAAATTCTTGCAATATCTTCTAGCGTAACAACATCTTCAAATTCTAATAAGCTCAGGTTTGAAATACTTCCTTCCAGAACAGTCTTGTATTTTTCCAATGTTTGGAGTGCCTGATTTGCCTTTCCGAGTATGGAAGAAATGTTTTGAAGTATATATTTTTGTGTTCCTTTATAAACAGTGATGATATTTCTTCTTTGAGATATACTTATAACAATCTCTCCTGTTTGCTTTGCTGCCCTTTCTGCACTCTTATGTCTTGTTCCAGTTTCTGTAGTAGATATTGAGGGGTCAGGAATCAAAAGTGCATTTGCATAGAGTATTTTATGTATATCCTTACTTAAAATGATTGCACCATCCATCTTAGCAAGCTCATATAGATGAGCTGGTGAGTAAACAATATCAATAACCTCCTTGCTATCACCAATAACTATAAGTGCCCCTGTACCTGCACGTAGGATATTATCTAACCCTTCCCTAAGCTCGGTACCCGGCGAAAGCATTTTTAAAACTGACAGCATTTTTTTATCTAAACCACTGTTAGGCATATCTACCCCTCCTAATACTAACCTTCTTCTCACAAAAGCTTTCTATAACTAACCTTTATAACCTTATAATATTTTTAACATTTATAGAATGATTTCTAGTGTTTCCTCCACTGTGCTAACTGGTCTTAATACTATATCTGAAATACTTTTCATTTCCTCAAATATTTCCATGTTATCTTTAGGTAATATACATGTCTTAAAGCCTAATCTCTTTGCTTCTATTACCCTTTTTTCAATCTGATTAACAGCTCTGATTTCACCAGTCAAGCCTACCTCACCAATAAAAACAGTATTTACATCTACTGGCACATTTCTATAGCTTGATGCAATAGCACATACTATACCTAAATCACATGCAGGCTCATCAGTCTTTAAGCCTCCAACCACATTTACGTATATGTCATAAGAATGAAGCTGCATTCCCACTATCTTTTCCAGAACTGCAATTAGCAAAACTAAACGATTATACTCAGTTCCTGTTGCTGTACGTCTCGGCATATTAAAGCTTGTTGCACAAGCCAGTGCCTGAATCTCCATTAGAACAGGTCTGCTTCCCTCAAGACTTGAAATTACTACCGAACCTGCCTTACCCTCTATTCTGCCAGCAAGTAATAATGCTGATGGATTTGATATCTCACACAAGCCCTTGTCCTTCATTTCAAATATTCCAATCTCATTTAACCGCCCTTAAGACCCTATAGCTTAAATGCCGCTCTCCCTCAAAGTACAATACTGTATCTACCATATGCTCAAGCACCCTTGGTCCTGCAATAGCACCCTCCTTGGTGACGTGTCCTACTATCATAATTGCAATACCCAAAGTTTTTGCTATACGCATCAAGCTGGCAGTTGCTTCTCTTACCTGTGACACACTACCAGGAGCCGAGCTTAGCTGTCTGTTGAAAACGGTTTGTATACTATCTATAATTACTAGAGATGGCTTACTTAAATCAATCGCCCTTTCAATAGTCTCAAATTCAGTCTCGGCTAGTAAGGAAAGCCTTTCATTGTTAACATTTAGTCTTTGTGCCCTAAGCTTAATCTGACGGGTTGACTCCTCTCCTGATATGTATAAAATGTCCTTCTCTGTCTTTATACTATCACAAAGCTGGAGCAAAAGTGTGGATTTACCTATCCCAGGATCTCCTCCTACTAAAACCAAAGAGCCTTTAACAACTCCTCCACCCAGCACCCTATCCATTTCTTTCATACCAGTAGTATACCTTGGTTCGTCCTCTATTTCAATCTCACTTATTTTAACAGGTCGCACATCTCTTGAAACAACAACTCCCCCAGCAGAGGTTATTGCCTCAAGTCGTTCTTCAACAATCGTATTCCACTGAAAACAGGAAGGA
>QKEK01000090.1 GCA_003251775.1 Clostridia bacterium
GGCATAGTTAAGCATAAGGCTTGATATGCCCTCTTTTTGCGTTTACAATAATTTCTTTATTTCAAATCAAAGGCATATATTGTTATACATATTATTATATGATATGCTTATTAATGAATAGTAATAGAAGTAGAAATAGTAATAATACAAAAAAAGAAAAGGGGATACTCGTTTGCAGGACAATAGAAAATCAAGACACGAATTTGATATTTCTGATGGTGAAGGTATCAAGCTTATAAATAACATTTCACTATTATCATTTGATAGCCTGAATATGTACTCAGATAAGCTACAAGCATATTTTACAGGTAGAATGGGTGGTGTAAGTAAATTTCCTGAAGGAAACCTTAATTTAAGCTTTGCAAGAGGTGATAGTAAAGAGCTAGTGCTAAAAAACTATGAGCTATTGAGTGTGGCTACAGGTATTCCACTTAGCGAAATGGTAATCTCAGCTCAGGTACACGATAACAGAGTAAGAGTAGTTGACCAAGTAGATGCTGGAAAGGGTATTTTGTTTGAAAATGATTCAAAAGGCTATGACGGTCTGGTGACTAATGTAAAGAGGGTTGCCTTAATTGCTTTTTATGCAGATTGTACGCCAATTTACCTTTATGATACTAAAAGTGAGGTAATAGGCCTAGTGCATGCAGGCTGGAGGAGTACGGTAAAGGATATAATGAGCTCGACTGTAGAAACTATGAAAGAAAAATATGGTTGCAGAACAGAGAATTTTGCAGTTGTCATTGGTCCGAGAATCAGAGAATGCTGTTTTGAGGTTGGTGAGGATGTTTACTATGAGTATACAAATACTTTTAAAAATATAGGTAAATGGCTAACTAGAATAGATAATAAATGGTATATTGATAACTCAGGTGTGATTAAGCAAAGACTCAAGGAGTTAGGCGTTCCTGAAGAAAGCATATTTACAAGTGACTTCTGTACAAAATGCAGAAAGGATTTGTTTTTCTCTCATCGCGGAGATAATGGAGCATGTGGTTGTCAGGTAGCTATTATGAGGATGATATAGAAAGTTAATACAATACAGGGGAAAGAGTGCATTTGGTATGTAAGCTTTAAAAAGCTTCTGATTTAATAAAGAATTCAAAAAAGCTTTTTAAATCGTCAAACAAAATGGCTTTGAAACCGCTTGCAGGCGTTGTTTATGCCGTAGGTATGGGGGAGTTAGAATGATTAAGACAGTTACAAGAAATATAAAACTATTAATAATGGTATTAATATTAGTCTTATTATCTCAGCTTATAGTTGGATGTAGTATTTCAGAATTTTTTGAAAAAGAAGGAGAGGCTGTTTTTAGTAGAGAGCTGTATCGTGATGAGTTATTAACAGATGCTGGGCCAGGGCCAGTTTTCGGAGGAGAGGTTCATTTGTTTTGTATAGATGTTGATACCTTTCATCCTTTGTTTACACAGAATACGTATATAAGAATGATGTCAAGTCTGGTTTTTGACTCTCTTTTTACCATAGACAAGGATCAAATTCCTAATCAAAACTTAATAGAATCATTTAAAAATACAAACAACAACACTGTATGGGAATTCACACTTAAAAAAGGAATTAAATTTCACAATGGCAAAAGCCTCACGGCAGATGATGTAATTTACTCTATAAAGCTATTATTGAATAATGAAGATTCATGCTATTCTTCTAATGTAAAGAATATAGTAAATACAGAATACATAGGACAAAATAAATTTAGAGTTGTCTTAAATAAATCGGATTCCCTTTTTAGGTCAAGGCTTACATTCCCAATTGTGCCTGACGGCTTTGGTTTAGGATTGGATAATAATATAAACAAAAATAATTATGTAGGTACTGGACAATATAAGCTCGACGATTATATTGAAAATAAGGAAATAACCCTTATAAGAACGTATCCAGTTAAAGCTGAGAAAACTAATAATAATGTAAAGTATAGAGACAGTATTAATATAGATAATAATGAAGAAGATAATGATATCAAGCAGGATAAAGAAGGCAAAGAAGGCGAAGAAGGCAAAGAGGCTGAAAGTATTTTGAAGAATACCTATATAGATAAGGTAAGGTTTTCAATATATACGAAAGAAGATAATATAATAGATGAATTCTTAATGAAGAGAACTGATATAGCCTTTGTTAAGCAAAGTGAGTATGTAAAATACTCAAATAGAACAGATATTGTACTAAAGGAGTATGCAGATAGTGATGCTAATGTCTTGATTATGAACCATGAAAGGACTGCATTAGAAAATCCAGAGATACGAAGTGCAATTTCCTATGCTATAAATAGGGGAGAGATATTGGAGCAAGCTCTGTTAGGAGCTGGTGAGATTACTGATATTCTATTATACCCAGAATCATATTTATTAAAAGAAATTCAAACAAGGCAAACTAGTGAGGAGCTTTCAGAAAAAATATTTGAGGAGCAGAATTGTATAAAAAGCGTGAGAGACGGCATGCTATATTATAGGAATAAGCCCATGAGCTTTAATCTACTAGTTAACTATGAGGCAAAGGAAAAGGTTGAAACAGCTGAAATCCTTAAGGCACAGCTTAAACAAAAAGGGATACAGATAGATATAATTGAGATTGCCTTCAATGAATTAATTAACGCAGTAAATTCTGGTAATTATGATATGGCGATAGTCGGAATGAGAGTTCCAGAAGCACCTAACCTAAGACTTGTTTATGGACAGGAAGGTTTATCTAACGGTTCTAACCTGGCGAAGTATGTTAATCCAGAATTAGAAAAGCTATTTAATGAGTTTGACACTGCAAGAAATGAGGAGGCACAGAAGCTTGTTTTTAACGATATATATGATATAATAATGAAGGATATGCCGTATACAGTTTTATATTTTAAGAATGCAGGTGTATTATACAACAAGAAAATTAGGGGCGAAAGGCAACCAATTTTCTGGAATGAATTAAATCAGCTAGAGAAATGGTATATATTGCAGTAGAAAGGGGCAGAAAATATGATATGGATTGCCATAATTGTTTTAGCTATAGCGTTAGATCAGGCTACTAAAATGATAATAATATCAAACATGGATTTGAGTGATTCAATCAAGATAATTGATAATTTCTTATATATAACTTATTGGGAGAATAAAGGTGCAGCCTGGGGAATACTTCAGGATCAGAGATGGTTGTTTATAATACTTACAACTATTATGATAATTGTTTTAGCCATTTATTTAAGAAAAATAAACAATAATCTGGCGAGAGTGTCACTTAGCCTTATAATTGGGGGTGCTCTTGGTAATTATATTGACAGAGTCTTTCGTGGTGGAAGTGTTGTAGATTTTATTAATGTTTACATCGGAGGACTTAAGGGCTATGATTTTCCAGTGTTTAATATTGCAGATTCATGTGTTTGTGTTGGGACTGTTCTTTTGTCAATATATATTCTTTTCTTTTATGGTAAAGCAGAAAAGCAGGAGGCTGAGGATAAGAACCAAGCTGATGTCACTCTTGATATAGTGGAATGATAAGAAGCCTAAGCTGACGACGCTGTCATAGATAGCGAATAGCTTAAGAACCTTGTTGTTTGCAGAATAAAAACATATAAAGTACTAGGAGAAAAGAATATGGGGAAATATGAGCTGTATGCAGAGGTGGATCAGGTAAGGCTGGATGTTTGGCTTTCAGAACAGCTTAAGGATTTGTCAAGAACATATATTAAAAAGCTGATAGATGAACAAAAAGTACTGGTAAATGGGAAGCTAGAAAAATCAAAATACAAGGTTAGTAAATCTGATTTAATCACTATTGATATTCCTGAGCCAGAGTTATTGCAAATAAATCCAGAAAACATACCCATTGATATAGTATATGAAGATATTGACATTGTAGTTGTAAACAAGCAAAAGGGAATGGTAGTTCATCCAGCAGTGGGGAATTATACAGGTACGTTAGTTAATGCGTTGCTATACCATTGTGGGGACTCCTTGTCAGATATTAATGGTGTTATAAGACCTGGTATAGTACATAGAATAGACAAGGACACTACTGGTATTTTGGTAGCAGCAAAGAATAATATGGCACATGAATACCTCTCAGCTAAATTGAAGAGGCATGATATTACCAGAAGGTATATAGCATTAGTTGAAGGCAATATCAATGAGGATACAGGAAGAATAGACATGCCTATAGGAAGACATCCTACTGATAGAAAAAGGATGGCTGTAAATACAAATAGGGGTAGGCATGCAGTGACACATTTCAATGTTATAAGTAGATTTGGTAAGTATACCTTAGTCCAATTAGCCCTTCAGACTGGTAGAACCCATCAGATTAGAGTTCATATGTCTCATATAGGCTATCCTGTTGTAGGAGATACAGTGTACGGGAGAAAGAATCCAGTGTTTGATACTCAGGGGCAAATGCTACATGCAATGGTGCTTGGATTTGAACATCCCAGAACAGGACAATACATGGAGTTTATGGCTGAGCTACCACTATATTTTAAAGAAATTTTAGATAATCTAAAGGATATATGACGCTTTTAAGAGAGGTTTATAATATAAAATAAAATTCTGTATAAAAATGAAGAAAGATGTTGACACTATATATAGTATGTGGTAAACTAACTACAACAAAATATTGTCCCTTTTCTGTGCTGCGCTTTAAGATACAATCGATAAGATTTGTTTTTTAGGACAAATTCAAGTGCAGTAATTCCTTGGGCATTGTACTTTATCTGAATCTTTATAGCGTGGGCAGAGGTCTATAAATTCAGAAGCTAAGGGAGTAACTGTGTATGTTAATTAGTATATAATACTTAAGTGTACAATATCTCGACTCTAGCGTTTATTTAATTCAAATGAAAAAACAGCATTTCTTAGGGAAAGGGACCTTTTATTTTTTTAGTAGATCGGTTTGTACTAAAAAATAGTTTTATTATATTAGGGAGAAAACATGAGGATAGAAGGCATACAAAAGAGCTCTTTTGTTGATTATCCAGGAAAAATAGCCACAGTTATATTTACAAAGGGATGTAATATGAATTGTGGCTTTTGTCATAACAAATCACTTATTGCATTAAATGATAATGAAAACAACAATTATATGCTTGCTTCAAGTATTCAAACACAAAAGGAAGATGGGATTTTCAATCATTTAAGGATAAGAAAGGGGTTTGTTGACGCTGTTGTTATAACAGGGGGAGAACCTACATTACAAGAGGATTTAAAGCCTTTTATAGAAAAAATAAAGGCTATGGGGTATTTAATAAAGCTTGATACTAATGGAACGAATCCCAGTGCTCTTCAGTCATTGTTGAAGGATGGATTGTTAGATTATATTTCTATGGACTTGAAGGCACCTCTTGAGAAATACAATGAAATATGTCAAGTAAAGGTAGATATAGAGAAAATAATAAAGAGCATAAGCTTGATTATAGACTCGAATATTGATTACGAATTTAGAACAACCTTTACCCCAAAACTTGAAGCACATGATTTGTATCTGATTTCTCAATTAATTTATGATGCCTCCAAGTATGTAATTCAACAATGCAGAAAATCAGAAGGTGAGACTGAGGATAATAATGATAAATATTATTTAGGAGAATATTGCAATAAGCCTATTGGAAAGGATATAATTAAAGAAATCAAAAATAATGTTAGGCTACTTGAATTCAGAGGAGAGTTTTAATGTATAAAAAGACAGTATTAAAAAATGGGCTACGAATAGTTTTTGAGAGTATTCCATATATTAGATCAGTTTCATTAGGTATTTGGGTTGGTGTTGGTTCAAGAAATGAGAGTGTTGAATTGAGTGGAATATCCCACTTTGTAGAACACATGTTATTTAAAGGAACAAAAAACAGAACAGCTAAGCAAATAGCTATGGAGATTGATAACATTGGCGGACAACTAAATGCCTTTACTGGAAAGGAATATACCTGTTACTACACTAAGGTACTGGATAAAGATATTGAAATTGCTATGGATGTTATATCCGATATGATTTTCAATGCACTGCTTGATGAAAAAGATATCACTACCGAAAGAAATGTTATATATGAAGAAATAGGTATGTATGAAGACTATCCTGAGGACATGGTACACGACATATTAACAGAAAGGGTATGGAAAAATAGCCCCTTGGGATACCCAATTTTAGGGACATTTGATTCTCTGATAGGTATTGATAGCAAAGCCTTGAGAAGCTTTATAAAAAAGCATTACACACCTAAAAACTCGGTTTTTTCAATTGTTGGAAATTTTGATGAGGATGAGATGCTCAGCTTAGTAGAGAAGTATTTTGGAGAATGGGATAATTACTCATATGAGAGCAGTAATATAGAATCAGCAAGCTTTAATAGTATAATTGAGATAAAGGAAAAGGACATTGAACAAACTCATGTCTGTATTGGTTTTGAAAGTGTAGAACATGGAAATGATGAGCTATATACTATACTTACCATAAATAATATTTTTGGGGGTGGAATGAGCTCAAGGCTATTCCAGAATATACGGGAAGAGAGAGGCTTAGCGTATTCTGTTTATTCTTTTCCTAGCTCATACCATAAAGCAGGATTGTTTAGTATTTATGCAGCAGTGAATCCTAAGCAGCTCGAAGAGGTATTGATGCTTATAAAAGCCGAAATAGATTTGTTAGTAGGAAAGCTCATTACTGAGCACGAATTAGAGACTTCTAAAAATCAGCTTATTGGTAATTTTCTACTGGGGCTAGAAAGTACAGGAACAAAAATGAATGGTATTGGAAAATCAGAGTTATTGCTGAACAGGGTTACTACTACTGAAGAGGTCATAGATAAAATAAACAGAATAAGTATGAAGGATGTCAAAAATATAGTTTCTCGTTACTTCAATACGAAAGATTTAGGTGTAGCTATAGTAGGTAAAGTTGAGAAAAGCTTTGATATAAAAGATATTTTTGGGATAAACACATAAATATAATCCGAAATATAACTATTTGACTACTAACATTATAAGGTTATCCTTGCTCATGCTGGGATAACCTTAATTTCAATACCCTTGGCAAGCTTTTTCAATTGCTTCAAAAAGTCATTTTTGCGGTCTGATTTCAGAGTCTCACCCATTACTATAAGCTCTATATCGTGGTCCTTAGCAAATTGGGCTATAGTTTCAGGAATGTTATCTGAGCGTAAAACGGTAAGGTTTGCACCGACAGATTTAGATATGTCAAACAAATAATCCAGAGCTTCGCCCTCTCTGCTGTTATTTAAAAAATTCCAGCTTTCCTTAGCAACGTGTATTACATATAATCCAGATTCATCATGTTTAATTGATGCGGCATTTTTTATCAGCCTACTGCAAGTTTTTTGTTGAGTTACACACACTAGTATATTATTATAAAGCCCCTCTGTACCCTTCAAGTCAATTCTCCCTCCAGTAAACCGGTTTAATTATGACAGCTCCTATGATGTAAGTATACCAGATTTCTAGTAAAAAGTCTAAGAACAAAATATGAACAAAATGTAAATTGACAGGAGGAAAGTAACTATTCAGCCGTTGACAGTTTTAAGATAAAAGCATATAATTCTTATTGTGAGAATAACAAGGTTCTAATTACTAAATAACAAGGTTGTTAACTAAATGATAGCAGGAGTGAAAGCGATGATAAAGGTTATATTGAAGAATGGAACTGTAAAGGAGTACGAAAAGGGTATTTCAGTTTATGATGTTGCAAAGGATATAAGTGAGGGCTTAGCTAGAGTTACACTTGCTTCACATATAGATGGTGAATTAAAGGATATTAGATATATACTACAAAATGATTGTGAGCTGAGCTTATTAACCTTTGACGATATTGGGGGGAGAAGTGCATATAGGCATACAACCTCACACATTCTTGCACAGGCAGTTAAAAGACTTTATCCAAAGGCTAAACTCGCAATTGGTCCATCGATCGAGAATGGATTTTATTATGATTTTGATATAGATTTGGCTTTTTCACCTGAGGACTTACAAAAGATTGAATCAGAAATGAAAAAGATTATAAAAGAGGATATAGAAATTGAAAGATTTACCCTGCCGAAGGAAGAAGCAATTAAGCTAATGCGGGAGATGGGTGAGGACTATAAGGTAGAATTGATTAATGATCTTGCTGATGGTGAGGAAATATCCTTTTATAAGCAAGGAGATTTTGTAGACCTTTGTGCAGGACCTCATCTTAGCTCTACAGGTAAGATTAAGGCAGTAAAGCTATTAAGTGGAGCGGGTGCATACTGGAAGGGAAATGAAAAGAACAAGATGCTACAGAGAATATATGGCACTTCATTTCCAAAGACAAGCATGCTTGAGGAGTATATTACTGCACTTGAAGAAGCGAAAAAGCGTGATCACAATAAGCTTGGTAGGGAGCTAGGTTTGTTTATGACAGCTGAACCTGTAGGACAGGGGCTTCCATTGTTAATGCCAAAGGGTGCTAAGGTTATTCAGATACTTCAGAGGTTTGTTGAAGATGAAGAGGAAAGAAGAGGGTATCAGCTAACCAAAACGCCAATGCTGGCAAAGAGTGATCTGTATAAGATATCAGGACACTGGCAGCACTATAAGGATGGTATGTTTGTTCTTGGGAATGAGGAAACAGATGAGGAGGTTTTTGCATTAAGACCAATGACCTGTCCTTTTCAGTTTATGATTTATAAATCTGAGCTTCATAGCTATCGCGATTTGCCGATACGTTATGGCGAAACCTCAACTCTTTTTAGAAATGAGTCTTCAGGTGAAATGCACGGGCTTATTAGAGTAAGGCAATTTACAATCTCAGAAGGGCATTTAGTTTGTACACCAGAGCAGCTTGAAGCAGAATTTAAAGGGGTAGTAGACCTTATCAAGTATATGATGACTACTCTGGGTATAGAGGAGGATATCTGGTATCGTTTTTCTAAGTGGGACTCAAAGAATAAGGAGAAATATATTGGTTCACCTGAGGCGTGGGAGGACACACAGCAGAAAATGAAAAAGATACTTGATGACCTTAACATTGAATATGATGAGGTAGAGGGTGAGGCAGCCTTCTACGGTCCTAAGCTGGATTTGCAGATTAGAAATGTACATGGCAAGGAAGATACAATTATTACTGTACAGATAGATTTTTCATTGGCTGAACGATTTGATATGGTCTATGTTGATAAGGATAATGAAAAGAAAAGACCATATATTATTCACAGAACCTCAATTGGTTGTTATGAAAGAACACTAGCTATGCTGATTGAAAAATATGCGGGGGCATTCCCTACATGGATGGCACCCGTACAGGCTAAAATTCTTCCGATAGTAGCCAATCATCATGATTATGCACAGGCACTTGCAGATAAAATGAAGCAAAAGGGTTTGCGTGTTGAGGTAGATTACAGAAATGAAAAAATAGGGTATAAGATTAGAGAGGCACAGCTTACTAAGGTACCATATATGTTGATTATTGGTGATAAGGAAATGGAATCAGAGGCGATAGCCGTAAGGTCAAGGAGAGAAGGAGACCTTGGGAGTATGCCAGTAAAGGAGGTTGATGAGAAGTCTAGATAAACAGGGTTTTATTGTGCAAATAACAATGTTATTAAAATTAAACCCAATAATACAGTTAATTTGTCTTGGGAAGTAGGGGAAGAAGTGAAAGTTAATTTTTTAGGGATAAAGGGTACGTGGAGAGAGGTTGCTGATTCAGCTAATACTACTATACAAAGAGAAGCTGGAAATAAGGAACCCTCAACAGGTTGGAAGAGGAGAATGCTTTTATGTGAGCATTCCCCTATTAGACAGCTATTGTTTAGAATTAAATGGTATGATCTAAAGTCATGGGTATCTGTACATTTTGTCAGACACAAATTTGGTATAGAGCACTGGGTAAGAACTCAGCGTACTGACAGAACAGGCGTTGACAGGGATAATCTGCCGCAAGGTAATTTTGTTGAGCATGAATTCTTGGCAAATGCACAGGCTATGATAAATATTTCAAGAAAAAGACTATGCTACCAAGCTTCCAAGGAAACCAGAGAAGCATGGATAGAGGTGTTGGAGTCAATCAAGGCAGAGCAACCAGAGATTGTACAGGTATGTGTACCTGACTGCATTTATAGAGGCTGGTGCTATGAGTATAAGTCATGTGGATATCATAAGACAGAGGATTATAACAAGAAATTAGGCGAGTACAGACAGGGAATTAATGAATGAACGCTATAGTTGCAGTTGATAAGAATTGGGGTATTGGTAAGGATAATAAATTGCTTGCTAACGTTCCTGAGGATATGAAGAATTTTGTTGCAAAGACAAAGGGAAAAATTATTATAGTAGGAAGAAAGACATTAGAATCCTTTAAGGATGGAAAGCCTTTAAAGGACAGGGTTAACATAGTTTTAACTAAGAATATACATTATAAGTGTACGGGTGCTATTATAGTAAACAGTCTTGAGGACTTGTTCGAGCTCCTCAAGACATATCCGTTTCAGAATGATATTTTTGTATGTGGTGGTGAAGGCGTATACAAACAGCTCTTGCCATATTGTGAATTTGTATACGTAACAAAGCTTGATAAAGTCTTTGAGGCAGACACTTACTTTCCCAATCTTGATATAGATAACGATTGGGAATTAGTAGATAGTGGTATATGGGAATACGATAATGATATTCCCTTTAAATTTTCAGCTTACCGTTCCTTAATCAAATGACAAAAATATCTCGGTTATATTTTGAATTTCATTAAAGGAGTAGCTAATGTCTCCAGGATAATTTGAATAGTTCCAAACAGAAGCTGTTATCTGGTCAACAGTTGGAGTAAATCCGGAACACTTTATGCTTATATGTGAAACCTGTTGGGCTATTGCGTTTTTTACAATTTTATTGTATTCATTCATATCACTAGCAAAATACTCTTCTTTTATATAATAGTTATTCTCAGTTGCAGTACATTGAGGGTAGCTGGAAGCATCCCAAATATGATCCTTAAACATATCCAAATCAGAAAGGTTAAAATAGTCATAGCGTAGTGTTTGCTCCTGATTTTTTAAAACTGGGTCATCCCAAGTAATGTCTAGATGATAATATTCACCGTCTATTTTTATAATATTCCAAGCGTGATTGGGGACCTCAGATGGGTTGTCTATTGTGCTTCCTAGTATTATATGACATTCAATTCCTATTATTTTACACAGTAGCAGCATAGCCTCTGAATAACCATCACATACAGCCGAGCCATTTAGAAAGACACCTTCGGGTGTATGAGTATACTCAAGTCCTGTGTCATCGGTTAAAACGGCGATATTATATACTGTATTATTAATGATATAATCATGCAAGGACTTTTCCTTCTGGTATTCAGTCATATCCTCTGTAATAAGCTCTGCTACAATCTCTTCTGCTTTCTTAAGTATACCTTGTACAGTGTTTTTAGATATTAAGTATTTTAAATTGATAGTAATATCATTCCCTATACCATTATAGCTGTACCCACCATAGAAATCAAATACTCCCAACTCCTTTTCAGCTAAAGAAACCGCATGTGGAATCATATACTTGAAGGAATCATAAAAATCTACCGAATAAAGGTTGGCGTCAAAATAGAGCTTTTCTGTCTGATATAAAAGTGCATATTTAAGAGATTCAAATACCTCAATATCGTTAGTTGGTTTTATAGTATATACCCCAGCCTTAAGCTTTTCTAACAGCTGTGTTGATGATAGCTCGGAAGAAAGCCCCAAGGAAGTCACGTGCTCCTGCGAGATTTTATTATTTATGAGTAAAGTGTGTAAGACAGTTTTCTCAGATGTTAATACAGCATGAATCTTTTGAGAGTGAACAGTAGCATTATTATTCTGGTTTTCTGGCAATAATAAGCTTACTGGGTAAGTAAACAATGCTTTATAGCACAAGCCTACAAGGTCATCTCTCAATGAATTAGCAGACAAATACTCTTTAGATGTATCTACAACAAGATTTGCCATTTCAGAGTATGCAATGATATTTTGATCCCAAATTTTTGTATCCACGTTCCAAATATCATTATAGCCAAGCTCCCTTAATATCCATGTTATAAGCTGGCGATTTGTAGGTCTTTGAGAACCACCGAAAAGCTCATTTCCAATACCATAAGACACGCCATTATCATAGGCTGCCTTAACGTAGGGCTGAGCCCAAGCAGATACATCAGAAAAGACGGAAATAGTGTTTTTATCATAATCCCAACCAAAAACCAAACAGAGAAGTATCATTGACGTTTCACGTGTCAACTCTCCTTCTAAATATGGGGTGAATTCTGTACTACTAATACCATTAAAAAGACCGAGGGAATTGAGAATCTCAGCCTGTTCTTGATACTTTGGCTCATATGGTGCGGCTTGTGCATTTGAAACAACGGGAGATGCAAGGGAAAAAGCAAATATAACGAGAAGTACTAGAAATATAACAGTTTTTTTACTACCGCTTAAACGCTCATTGAGGTTAGCTTTTGGAGGTGTTATAAGCTTTGATTTATTGTTTTGACTAGAGGTATGCCAGACTTTCAAATTACTAATATTAATTATTTTCATATTTATATCCATTCCTTTCATCAGGCACGAATCTAGGTTGAAAGAAGATTATATATCTATACCTTTTCTATTTTAATAACTTCTCTATTCAACTCATTTAAATTGGTCATTTTCTTTCAACCTTTACCAGTTAAACCCTTTTTTAAAAATAGGCAGACTATCAATTTTTAGTCTTTTGGGTAATCAATAAAGAAGACCTGATTTCTTCCTGCGTATTTTGCTTTATATAAAGCATTATCTGCTATTTCAATTATGCCTTCATACTGAGTATTATTATCTGGTATACAGATCGTACAACCAACACTAACTGTTACGATACCAAAATCAGACTTTCTATGCTCAATTTTAAGCTCTGCGATTGATTTTCGTAAATTTTCAGCAAAATCCAGAGTTTGCTGTTTGTCCACACTGTGAAGAATAATTACAAACTCCTCTCCGCCGTATCTACCAACAAAAAAATCAGTATCATTTATTAAGCTCTTTAGTGTATTTGCAACGGTTTTAATACACTCGTCACCCTCTTGATGTCCATAATAGTCATTATAATCTTTAAATTTATCAATGTCAATCATTAACAAAGAGAGTGTGCTTTTAAGTGTTTTTTGCTTATATACTACTGTTTGGAGCTTTAGCTCAAGCTCTCTTCTATTTCCTACACCTGAAAGGGCATCTACAGAGGATAAGACTACCAAATCTTTATTAACATTTATTAAAACCTCCTCAATTTGTACTCTTTCATTAATCTTATTTTTTAAAATATCAGTCTTTTTAAAGTTATTAATAGCTATAGCAGTATAGGTTGATAACGCCTTTATGTACTCACGCTTTTCATTGTTAAATGCATTGGGAGAGAGACTTTTGAAGCTAATAGCACCCAAAACCTTTTTTTCAAATATAAGAGGAATAGTGTATAAGGATTCAATTTGATTGTTTTTGTATTTAGTCAGCTCTCTTTCATGATATAAAATATTCTTTATATCATTTTTTACAGTATACTCTAACAAATCACTCTTATTTGATACAAAAATTTCCCTTTTATTAAGTATCGACCAGGAAATTTCAGTTTTTAAGCCTTGATAGTCTTTGTATACTTTATTAATATTAGAGTTTTTGTGATACGAGTAGCAGGTTAACTCACTTTTATCTTCGTTAAGTACGGAAATTGAAAAGAAGTCTATACACAAATATTCTATATTAGAATAATATATTCTACTAATAATCTCATTTAAGTTTAGTGTAGAATTAATATATTTTCCTATATCGTTTAACCTTTGTATTGCTATCATTGACTTTTCAAGTGCAATCGATTTCTTTTGTAGCTCCTTTGTCTGAAGTCTTATTAAGTCATGATTTGTCTTTTCCTTTGACAGCTCGTTTTCTAAAATTATATTATCTAGCCTTTGTGTATTTAAGTTTTCTAATTGTCTTATTTTCTCATTTAATTGCTGCCTTAAATACTTATTAGCCTGTTTATAATCCTCTTTATTTGTATATATTTTAATTAAATACTTAAGGATATCACTTAATGTTGCTCTTATATTTGAAAAGCTAATGATGGTTAGTGCTTTTTCAAATTTTTCTATAGCAATAGATTCATTTCCTAAAGAGAAGTAGGCGTATCCCATGCTTTTATATAGATAAATCTGAGTATGGTAGTCCTTAATATTCTCTGCATATTTCATTAGTTCTTCAGATAGCTCTATTGCTTTAGTATATTCTGTGCATGTTAGAAATATATTTATTAGCATAGAGCCTATTTTAATAATTCCAATTTCATACGAACGCAATTTTGCTTGATTAAACAGCTCTTGAATATCAGATTTTTTTGATATCAAACCGTAACTATTATTACTACTTATAAGCTGGGCATATTTGCTTTCAATTTTGTTTATAGCAGTCTTCAAGTATTATCAACTCCATTATGTATGTAATATTCAATCCTGTTTCGTCCATTTATTTTAGCTGAATACAATGCATTGTCAGCCTTTTCTATTAAAGAAAAAATAGTGTGTTTCTTGCTTATGTTATGTATATACAGCATACCAAAGCTTAATGTAACGATACCATATTCAGATTTTTCATGCTCTATAGCTATATCTTGAACCTGCTTTCTTATCTCCTCTATAAGACTGTATGCAGTATCAAAGCCAGTGTTATACTGAACCAGCATAAATTCCTCTCCTCCATATCTGCCAATAAAGGAGTATTTGCCATCAGTATTCATTGTTAGTAGCTCTGCAATTGTTCTTAGACATACATCACCTTGTTGATGACCATAAGTATCATTGTATTTCTTAAATCTATCAATGTCAATCATGGTTATACACATATTTCCAAAAGCCTCTATCTGCTCAAAATACACAGAGTTTAATCTGTTTTCAAGACTTCTTCTGTTTGGTATGCCTGTTAGTGAATCAAACGAAGATATTTTAAGAAGGTCATCGTTTACATTAGCAAGAACCTTTTGTATACGTGACTTCTCAGAGATTTCTCTGTTTAAATCTTCTGAAATAGTTGCGTGATGTACTGCTATTGCAATATACTCAGAAAGAACCTCTATAAATTTGATTTGAGTTTCCTGAAAATATTCTATTGTATTGCTTCTAAAGGTTATAGCTCCTATAGGAGTATTCTCATATAACAAAGGCAAGTAAATTGCAGCATATGAGGAATTTTCATTTTCTAAGGACTGATATTCCAAAGCCTTCTTTGAAACAGGTTTATTGTGAGTATCTTTTCCTCTATTAATTATAACAGGCTTCATTTCTTTTATGCATCTAGCCGCAAGAGTTTTGCTTTTGGACAGCTTTTCACAATAGGAAGGCATAGCCTCACCTTGCTTTATAAAAATATTCAGGGTCAGTGTATCCTCATTAAAATTACAAGTAGCGATGCCAAAAACGGTACTTAAAAGAAATTCTTTTGTTCTGTTATATACTCTTTGAGCTATTTCAACAATGTCGTTTGATGAGGCTATATACATATTAATCTCACTTAGTAGCTTAACCTGATTTATTGATTTTTCTAACAAGCCTGATTCCTTAAGAAGATCGAGCTGTTTAAACTTTAGTATTTCACTTTGAAGCTTGTTATTACTAATCTCATTGAGTAGCTCTATATTTTTTAGCTTTTGTATGTTTCTATTTTTTTTCATTCGGATGGTTTCTTCTACATACTGCTCTAAATAGAAATAAGAGCTTTTATAATCACCTATTTTTTCGTAAATATTAGTCAGTGATTCTAATAAAAACTCCAAGGACTTACTCATAACACTTTCCCTATAAACCTCATATGCCTTTTTATAGTAGTCAATTGCTTGTCCTAAATCGTTAAGCTTTTCTAAAAACTTACCCTTTAGATGATATAGCTGTGCAGTTATTGATACATAGTTAGTCTTTTCACAGAGTTTAAAGGCTTTTTCTACTACACTTAAACCTAATTCATAATCTTCGTTTGTATAGTTGATTTTAGCCTTTATATAGTATATGTATATCTGTGTATATGAATTAATTTTATTCTTAAAAAATACATTTATAACATTACTTATTAAATTGCTGGCTTTACTTGAATTATTATTATCAACAAGCATGTCGCATAAGTTTAATAATGCAAAGAGCTGAGGAGAATTAGCAGAATTTTCTGAAAGTGCCACATAGTTTATGCATTTTTGGTAGTAGCTCTTAGCAGATTCATAATTTCCTGACTCCTTATATATCGTTCCTATGTTACTCAAGGTACGACAATAAACCTCATCAGAGACACTCTGGGAATAGGGCAGTGCCTTTATTAAATAGCTCATTGCCTGCTGAAAATCACCTAATTCATGGTATGCACAGCTAAGTGTATTTAGACTATCAACAATCAATGAATAATTGCTAATGGCTATCGAAACATCATATGCCTCATTGGCATAGTTTATAGCAGTTAAATATTGTGCAGAGTAATAATATCCTCGAGCAATTTCATGCTTAAGAATACAAATACCTTCTTGATATTGAAGCTTTTCAGCATCAAGTAAGAGTAGTTTTGCTTTTTTCAGACCCACATCAGCATTTTCTTGATAAGTATTTTTTAACTTAGTTATTTTAGCTTCTAACTGAGTTATTGTCATTTTATACCTCTATAATATCTATATATGTATAATATCTATATCTGTATAATAATTATATCACGTCATTTGAAAATTGCAAAGATGCTAGCTTGTTTTTGTGATATAATAGCCATAAGAACCGTTTTAAGGAGGGGTTGCTTGTGTCAGGTAAAGAAAAGAGGATTATTTTAAATCTAACAGCATTATTATTTGTTATTGGCTTTGCAATAAGTATATCAACTGCTATGAAGGCAGTAGAACAACGTAAACAGGTAGGGCTTTCAACATGGGTATTACTTGTCATTACGATATTTATGATTATTTTGGCTTCATGGTTTTTAAGCAGAGCTTTTTTCGTACAACGCAGAGTAGGAGAGAAGCTATTCGATTTATGGGTATACAATATAAAAACATTTAGGGTTTTATTAATTTTCTATGCGGCTATAAATCTATTTCAGATAGTAACAATGATACTTGAGCCTGGCTATAATGGTGTATTACTGGAGCTAACGATGTTCTCTATAATATTAATAATAATACCGTTATTTATACTTGGGAATGGTGTATATGATAAAGGAATAATACTAGCCGGGTATCTTTATATGTGGTATAAAATCAAGGCGTTTGAAATAGACGGTGAGAATTTGGAAATTAAAGTAAATCATAAAATACAGCCTGATGCTAAGCCAAGTATTGTTAAGGTAAAGCTAAAGTTTAAGAAGCAGGACTCTGACTTAATAAAAGCATACTTGGATAAAAGGCTTTCATCAGAGAGATAAGAGTCTTTTATCCAGATATGCAAACAACAAGGTTCTTACGCAAAAAGCTTATTGTAATAATTCTTCCAGTTGATTTAATATATCTTCAAACATATTCATACCATCCTGTATGGGTTTTGGTGTCTCTAAATTGACACCAGCCATCTTAAGAAGCTCTAGCGGGTAATCAGAGCTTCCACTTGCCAAAAACTCAAGGTA
>QKEK01000039.1 GCA_003251775.1 Clostridia bacterium
TTTCGGGATGTTTTCGTAGTTGGCAAGGTGTTTTGGATTATTGTAAAATACGTAGCCTACTTGCCACCGCTAAAAAACGTGGAGAAAACTTACTTGACACCCTATTGGACGTAACTATTGTGCCTGCCCCTGCTGGACAGTAACGAAAAAAATATTAGTATTATTATTAGCATGTGCAATGATAATTTCATTTGCTACATGTAGCATTAAACAAGAACCACAATCAACTGAGCAAGCTGTAGAGGAGCCAACGGCAAAGCCAACACAGCAAACCAATCCAGATCAAGTAATTGATACAGTGTTAGTGGGATATGAAATGCTTTTTGAGGAAACCAAAGAAGATTTAATCGCAAATAACGGACAAAATATCGGAACAGATGCAGATATTAGAGAAGTATCAGATGAAGGAATTGTGTTTAAGGCAGGTGATGGTGAAAATCCATTTATGCCATTTGCACTAAGATTAGACGAAGTAGACGGATCAAATGGTAATCAAGCATTCTATATTAAATTCAAACCATCTGCAAAAGACTTTGGGTTAATGCTATCTGCTGATGGATCTGCTGGACTAACTATTGGTGAGGAAGGTCAGCCACAACTATTTGTTTTGAACCATGAGTATATGGAGGATTTAGAAGGCTCTCTAACTATTGAACCTGATAATTGGTATCATGTAATACTTGCTATGGAAAGTGATGGATTATTGCAAGGTGTACTATGGAAAGATGGCGAAGAAGATAATCTTATTTTTATGAACTTACACATTGTACAAAGTTTTGATGATCCCGCCTATGAAGGTCAGTCTTGGGAAGTTAGCTTAGGTTTCCAAGGTGTAGCAACTTTCACAATCAATAATTATGCTTACTATAAGTTTGAAAACTTTGTCGTGGGCGAAAAAATCCTTGAAATTGATGATAATCAAGACAATTCGCAGTTTTCTAAAGATGATGTGCTATTTTCATCACTTATGAACCCAAAAGAGCTATGGAGTGAAGGCTGGCAAGGCTTTGCTGAAAATGGTGGTGGCGAATTCGGTGGTGGTGTTATGATGAGCTACAACGGCGATATGCAACGACTTGAAATCTTTGGTGAAGATACTGGTGCATGTGCAAAGTTTAATACTAGCATACAAACATGTATGTCTGATGTAGGTATGGATAGAGTTCCTCAGCAAGCTGTAATGATGAAGTTCTCAGCATCAGATATTACAAATGGTGTAAGGTTCTCCTTTAAAGCGATGGACGAGATAACCTTTAGCTTTAGAGAAGAAGGCATATATTTCGTTGATGTAGCAAACTTCTTTGAAATGCCAATAACTGACTTTATGCCAAATAACTTAAAGCTTAAAAATGATACTGAGTATTTTTTCTTTTTTGCTTTTGACCAAAATGGTAATATACGTATGTTTATCTTTGAAGATGGAAATTCACAAAATCAAGCCAACTTTGAATATGACTTGTATCAAGATGATAATGATATAAATAGCTCTGATATTATGATATATTTGGGTGTTGGTGCAAACTCACAATTTAATATTTATGAATATTGGGTGTATACGTTTGAGAATTTAACGGAAAATCCAATGAATTAAAAAAAATAACAGCGTAAAGTGCTATTTTAGCACTTTACGCAAATTTGAAGGAAATAAAAATGGTCAATACAGATAAAATAAAAAAGTGGAAAAAAAGAAGTACGCATTGGGATACAGAAGAATCTACCACTTCTTTTCCTCCACTACATTACACGAAATTATTATTTCGTTTAATCAAGTGGCATTATATGGCTCAAAATTCTATTTGAATTACCCCCTATCATTTCTTGCACAAAACAATTACTTATTGTGCTGATGAAACAGGATCACTACATATTTTTGCAAGACACTAGTCAACATCAATCATTTTCAACATTGCTATAATTTCATCAAGCTTTTTCTTATATTCGCACTTATCACACTTTTGCACTAATCGCAATATACGTCTATTCAACTCAGTATCTTCAACGAATTTTTCGCAACGTTTTGGCATTTTGAAACGCTCTTGCTGAATACATCTTATACAATTATCAATGCACTTGTTTCTGAACACGCAATACGCACATTTGCACCAGTAGCAATTGTACAGTGCTATTTCTCTTTTTTTCATATGTACATGTCTATAGAGCGTGTCACAGTGGGAGGGACACCCCCTATAGACCCCTCCCCACTATGACACGCTCTGGATTATATATATTGCCCTTATCCAGATTATAATGTCTATTACTATCCCTATTCTTTCTATATTTCTAATCATTGCTACCTCCTTCATATATAGCTGTAATTGGTACATCTGAAATGTTGACTTTTTCATATATATCTCTGTCTTGAATTGTTGCAACCTTTCTATCTATTTCTTCAGTAGAATGAGAAAGTTTTTTCTTCTCTATTTTTTTCAGTAATTCTTCAGAGAGCTTGAAGCCTTCAAACATTTTCATGCTATCGTACCGTTCTCCATATTTTTTGTGGTACAGAAAAAACTCTGAGCCTACTCTATGCCCTGCAACATACCATTTTTCTATGCAAACGAAAACAGGAAAAGGAAGTATCGCAAAAGGTCCAAAGTTGTTAATTTTTCTATGTACTTTCTCAGTTTCTATTAGTCCTCTAATCTGTCTATCTATCATTCTATCCAGCTGAGCTACTAGTATGAAATCAAATCCTGCCTTCCTATGCTGAGAAAAAAAATCAATCCATTCCGTCCTATCTTTCGATTGAAAATCTCTTGTGTTGTATTTTCCTCCTGCTTCATCAATCACAACCAAACATTGACTTTCTTTTTTTCTCTCAAAATAATCATGGTCAATAGCAAACTCAATAAGACTATTCACAGTCAATTGCTCATTAGTGTAGTAATAGAAACGCTTGTCATATCCTTTCTTGATATGCTTATCTGTGAATTTGAGAGGGAAATTACAAATTACTTCCCTTCCCCACCCCAAACAACGCAAAATAAGCTGTATCAAGTGCAGACTTTTTCCACTCCCAGGAGTACCTGTATACAATGTAATCATTCTTAATCCCCCGCCATCTTAATCCATCTCAAAACTATACGTATTCCGTAATACACTATTACAGCTGTTGCATATGTAGATATATGTGTTAGAGCTTCTTGAACTGGAAAAAGATAGTTAATCCATGCAAGCCAATTGTTATCAAGTGCCATATTCCAATGAAACGGACTAGCTGGCAAAAACGCTATTATATCGTCGCAAGCGGTTCCAATATCTTCTATCATTCCATTAATAATATTGTTCATTACACTGCACCACCTAACAATTTTCGTGTCACGAAAATTAAGCCGATATCAAAACAAATAAGCTCGAAGGTTCGCATCACAGCTATTAAGTTTCTCCACATAGATATATCTATATCAAAATCAACCTCACCTAACAATGGAGTATTCAACTGGATATCAAAGTTTGGCTCTCTAGCTTGTACATCTGCTACTTTTGCAAATGAATTATACAAATCGAAAGGCAACGAAAAAGGAAAAGCCGTTGTGAAAAGTGTGCCAACTTTTTTGAGGGGTTCAAAATTAATAGCTCCAGATGTGTCGGTCAATACATTAATGCTACTATTGACATTATCAACTGATTGTCTAATAGCATCTGCTTTTCCAGATATCACACCTACACTACTGTTGACATCTTCAACTGACTTTTTCAGTTCATTTGCTTTTCCAACAACAGTAGTTTCGTCCGGAAGCTCCTGCGTTCTTCCAAAAATACCTTGTAGCTTTTCTATAATTGTCTGAAAAAATCCTGAATAATCTGTTCCTTCTGTTGTTGTACCTTCTCCAGTAGTAACATTTTCTCTTACTGCAATGTCTTTGGGAATTACTCCGCTATCAGTAATATAGTCATCATATGATATTATTCCTTGTGCCATGTCATCAAGTGCATATATACTATCAGCTTCCGGAATAGTAAGTTTCGAAGGCATTGCTTGAGGAACAACTACATTACTAGCGTCAAGGCTATGTTGATAATCTGTATCCAAATGAAAATCAGAATAACTTTTTGCCATTCGCTTCTCAATTGAAAATGCTACAGAATACAAATCAATATAACTGCTTGCATTCATTTCGAATGGTATAGTGATCTTAATACAATAATCACATACATAATCTTTTTTTGGAATTGTCACAGATATTATTTTTTTTGTTCCATCATCAATTTTTTGCTTATAGCTAAGGTTTGCCAAGTTTTCTATTATATTTCCGTCTCCCTCATAAGTTGTAGCCATTATTGGATTAATATATATTCCTGAACCAGAAGCAGAAAATTTCAATTGCATATTATAATCATTTTGTATATTCGTTTCATCAAGATATATTACAAAAGCACCACTTGCCAACGACCAACTAGTATTAATTCGCAAATATTTTTCAAGTATACCATCTCCTGCAAAGTCACCATATCCAACATTTGTGACATCTATAGGATACAAATTAGACTTTGGAGAAATATAACTTCCATATGCAATATAATTGCTAGCGAAAAAAAATTCTACTCCATTCGCGTAATCGCTTACATTGACGTTGTTTTCACTTAGTGTATCATACCGTTCTATGTATTGTGCTGTTTTTTCTGAGTCTGTAAGCACAGTATCAAAATATGTATACAAACTTTCATACTCATCTTGACTTACATCAATCTCTCTTGCTGTCAACTGCACTGTATTTGCATTTGTGTCCTGAACTTCTACCGTTTTTCCAAAAAATTCACTCTTATACTTATATACTAGCATCAGCAACGTAGTATATGCGTAATCACCCATCAATTTTGCTTCTTCATATATTGACTTTGCAAGTGAATATAATTGACCTGTGCCATTTTCAAACGCTTCCCACACTGCAGGGTCGGAAAGAACAATTCCAGTCGCTATCAACAATGTTGCTATGATGAATATTGCGATAATAGCATCATCAATTACAAATATTGCATGGACTTGTACAGGCTCATACAATGCTGAATAGCTCAATATACATATTACAAGAAATACCACGCAAATTAATTTCATTACATAATTTCGCTTAATCGTGTATATCACAAAAAACACCTCCATACAAAAAAAGGGCGTACCCTGCAATACGCCTCTTTTCAAATTCTTATTTTGCTACTTGATTGAATATCTTACGTCCATACTTCCACGCTAGAAATACACCCATAATAGTTACGCCAGTTACAGCAACTGCGGCTAATGTGTCTTTGGTATCTGTACCTAGAGTAGTGAAAGCGGCAGTTACGGTTGCATCTGCTTCTGCATTAGCTGTCAATGCCATGCTTGACATTATGCACATTACTAGTGCTATTGATGTACCTATTTTTCTCTTACCCTTTGCAAAAAAATTCTTAATCTTGTTCATATTAATATCCTCCTATCGTCCTACAAAAGCGTTATATAGCTTCATTATCAATCTATATAGCCAAGGTATTAGTCCTGCAGGTAGACCAAGCCCCAAACCTATAATCAATCCAAATCGAAAATTTTCTACCATATCAATGTGCCTCCTTGTATATGTTCCAAAATAAGCTTGATATGATTAGACCAGACAGAAAACCAAGCAAAATATATATATTAGCCGAAAACTCCGATATTTGACTTGCTTGCAAATCCATCTTATTTGAAAATTCTTGTAGCAATATTAGCATTTCGCTTGCTTGTTGTTCTGTCATATTTCACCTTCTAACTAATTCTAAGCACTTTTGGGCTTGAATTTCACTTCTCCGCCTATCTCGCAAATATACTTCGCACTCTTAAGCTTCTGAATTATTCCACGTCCAGTAGATACAGTGTAATAATCAAGCTCATATACGGCTGGTACTGACGGGAACTTTTCATACTCTGATATCATTAGCGTTTCCTTGACTGGAAGATAGCCTCTTGTACCATTTTGCTCTGTTAATGGGTCTAATGTTTCTGTTGGCAGATAATGCACGCTTAATCCTTCTACTTGCCTATTTGTCTTTTCGTCTTTGAAGCTGTAAGGCTTGATATGTAATACTATTGCCTTCATTTTTCTAATCCCCTTTCTTGCCTATGCAACCTTAATAATCTTTTCTATCTCAACCAGTACGTCTGGATGGACGACATCATATATATGCTTGTCCGTTCTAACAGGAGCAAAGTCGGCTGGATATTCTTCATCAATTACTACTATATCCGCACCGTTCCAATGACAGCCTGCGTCAATGATTTTTTTCTTGTGATAATAGAATGTTCTATCTTTCATTGTTTCTTTGACAAACTTTTCTCCATGTGCTGACAGCTTCATCCAAGTACCATATAATGCTCCTGCTAGAGAGTCACTATACATTGAATACAAAATTCTACATACATCTTCGCTTTTCCTTACCATCTTAACGTCTCCTTTGAACCCTTTCAGTATCTTTTCTACTTCATTATCGTACATTGTTTCAAGATAAGCGGGTGTTATATCCTTCACTTGTGGTATTTTTTTGAAATCGTATTTCAGCTTTCTAACCTTAATTGATACCTCAACACGTAGTAATTTGTTTGCAATTTCTTGTAATTCGTTAAGCTCATAATACTGTAGTATATTTTTCAAATTTTTTCTGTCATGCTTCCAAAACTCTGTACCCTTGTGATAGAATTTCAATGTTGTAGAAGAACCAGGAATATATAGACCAGTGTCCCCGTAACGTTGAATTTGTCCTGCTCTACGTGAGTATTCGCAGTTATTCATATGACGAAACCATGACTTAACAACGTTTTCACACCCCAAATCATATGCTTGTGTTTTGTCTATTTTGTATACAAGCCAATCTTCATAATTGGGTAAGGCACAATCCAAAAGCTTTTCAAGCCTTTTAATAAGCCACTTACAAGCAATTTGAAAATCTGATGTTCCACCATATATATTGTGACCTAGCATTTGCTTATGTACTGAACATTCAACACGAATATATGTATCAGTTTCAACTTTGCAGGGTGTTAGCTCCCCAGTATCCTTTTGCCATTTATTGTCACGTATTTGTATTGATATTCTGTTGTCATAGCTATTGGTAAGCGTTCCACTAGTGAACTCATATTGTATACGTCCAGTTTCACAAACAACTGCATATCTTTTGATACAAGCTTTCGTGACTTTTTCTACTACTTCTCTATCAACATATGGTGACTCTATTACTACAGTATCTATCATTTTATCCTCACTAATACAGAAAAATAATATTATAGTACATTAGATATTATTCTATATGACTATATACCATAGAATAATATTTTACCAATATTATCTCACAATATTATTCTATATGTCAATAATAATATAGAATAATATTGTGTAACTTCTAGTATGATATAATGTTATGAGATATTGTTTTGAAAGGAGCTTCAAAATGAAAAAAACCTCATTAAATTTTGATGATGTTTTATATGACAAAGTAAAAATAATTGCAGATGATGAAATGCGAAATTTTAACCAACAAGTAGCATTTATTCTAAATTTATACGTAAAAGATTATGAAAAAGTACACGGAGAAATTGTTCTAAAATAAATACAAAATCATAAATTACTGCAACCCATTGCACCTTCGTCGGGTGTTACTATACACCCGACGTTTTTCCTACAATTCTTTCTGTAGTAAAAATGGAAATAATTAGCATAATGTTTGACTAATTAGGGGTACAGTTTTGCCCTACCCTGTATGCGGTGTCCGTTCGGCAAAAAATAAGACCTTATACGTCGCTACGCTCCTATAAGCTCTAATCTTTTGCCGACCTCCACCGCATACAGGGCAACACATCACGCAATCCTAGAAACAAAGAAAACCCCCAACCCCCGAGGGGCTATTATTAGACCTTCCTTCTTTTCTTGGAACGAAAATTATATATTTTTTTGCTCTTTCATGCAAGGGTATCCAAAAATAATTTTCCTATGGGTATTCCTTATTAGAAAAATTTTTTTTTGACCCTCCCTTGCATTTCATATCAAAAAAATATGCGTACGTTCCAACAAGAAAAAGAAAGGAAGTAGAGAACATGGAAAAATACAGAATCCAAGTATCACCAGAACAATTAGCTCAAATCAAACTAGCAATTTTGATAGCAAAGACACAAGAGGACATAACAATACAAAACCTACAAATACACCTATCCTATAATTCAATATATTCAAAATCAGAAATAGAAAAATTGATAGAAAATTCAACAAAAAACAAAAACGAATATATAGAATTACTTACATACTTGGACGATATGCCATTTTGAAATACAAAAGAGAGAAAGAGAGGTTGATGCCTCTCTCTTCCATTGTTACCAGTATCAATTAATTTCAGCATTGGCTGACATATATTTCAACAGTTTTTTTATTTCGTGTAATGTAGTTTCTCTTTTTGATAGCAGGTTAATTTCTTTTATTTGTACGTAGTGACAATACTACCTGTAAATAAAAGAATAATTTAAATTTCAGTAATACTCAAAAGCCTGCATTTAATATACTATCTTAGCCTTAAACCTATACCTCTCTATTTAATTGAAAGTATTATAACATCTCAAAGACTGGTTTTAAATCAATTTCAAGGTGTGGAAAAATTGATACTTTTATTTTATCTTCCTCTGAATATATTTCAGGTCTGCCATAGCTACCATTTTCTTGTAAGATAAATACACTTATAAGCTTTAGGTCAGGCTCTACAATCCAGTATTCCTTTACGCCTGCTTTTTCATACTTGTTAAATTTTATAAGCTTGTCATTTTTTCCTGATGTTGGAGACAATATCTCAACAATCATGTTAGGAGAGCCTTTGCAACCTCTATCATCAAGCTTGGAGCTATCACAAACAATAGTTATATCTGGTTCAACTATGTTTTTAATATCATTGTCATTTTTTTTAGCATCTAGTCTAACACAAAATGGTGCGGTAAAAACACGACATGTTTTACCCCTTAGATAGGTATGAAACTGTGTGGATAGCTCCATTGAGATTTCTTGATGTATTCTTGAAGGTGCAGCTTGTAGATATGGTGCACCGTCAAGAAGCTCCCATCTTTCGTTTTCATCCCAAGTCAAGTAATCAGCATACGAATATTTTTGTTCTGGTTTTGGCGATATCATATTTATATACATTCCTCTCTTCAGGCACAAATTTGGGTTGAAAGAAAATCATATAATTTATACCTTTTCTATTTAACTCATTTAAATAGGTCATTTTCTTTCAATCTTAACTCCTTCTATTCATCATTATATAATAAACAAGAAAACTTAACTATACTACAAATAAAGAAATTTAAAAATATTTTCACCAAAGAAAAAAATAATAACAACTGATAGTGCTATGAATGGTCCAAAAGGAATTGGGCTTTTCCTATTTTTCCTTTTAGTTATTATTAAAAAAATACCAACAACAGAACCTATAACAGACGCTAACAATAAACACAAGCCCGTATACTCTAGTCCAAGAAAAAGTCCAATAGGAACAAAGATTTTTACATCTCCCATACCTAACCCAGAACTACCTTTATATATAATAATACTAATAAGTGCAATTAGTAATAACAAAACAAAGCTAGCTACTGCGGCAATAATAGGATTCCAAAAGCTACTGTTCAAATATATCTTATACGAGTAGAATGAATTATATGATATTACTGGAATTCCACCAACTATACCTGCAATCACTATCTTATTAGGTATAATCATATGCTCTAAATCTATAACAAATACAATAATCATTAATGAGGTAAAATATGCAGATGCTACGAATTCAAAGGTCAATCCAAGCTTTAGATACAAAAGCAGGTATAATAGACCATTCAATAGCTCTATAAGTACATATCTAGCAGAAATTTTTTCACTACAATATCTACATCTACCCCTTAAAAATAGCCAACTAAATACTGGTATCAGGTCTATTGGTTTAAGCTTAGTCTGACAAGATGTGCAGCTAGAGCCTGGAAACACTATAGATTTTCCTATGGGAATTCTATATACACATACATTTAAGAATGATCCAATAACTATACCTAAAATAAAAAAATAAAGACCTACAATAATGTCATAATTTATTATTTCCTGTAAAAACATCATTTTACACCTCTAAACTATACTCTTATGAACTATATATTGATGAAATATAATTTAATAAAATATAATTTAATGAAATATAATTTCATCAAATATAATCTCATGAATTATTTCAGTAAAATCAAATTTTTCATTAGTACTTTTCAACCATTTATAATCTTATATAATTCATCTGAATCAGGCTGTTCTATTATAACAGCAGAACCATCTTTTTTAATCAAAACGCTCTTCGTATCTTCAGTCACTTCCCCTATTATACTAGCATCTATCCCCTTTCTTTTTAGGGCTTGCACGGCATTATTTCCATCTGTAGCTGTGAATATCATACTTCCACTTGAAATAAGCTTAAGAGGATTTAAAGAATAGAAATTACATATCTCTTCGGTTTGTGTTCTAATAGGTATACTACCTTCATATAGCTTAACACCACAACCTGAAGCAATACCAAGCTCCCAAGCAGCACCTAAAACACCGCCCTCAGTTATATCATGCATTGAGGTTGCACCATTTTTAGCAGCTTCAATTCCATCTAAAACTACACTAATCTCATTCATAAAGCCTTTTGCCGTAATACAAAATTCTTTACCAAACGCCTTTTCTAACTCACACTCTTTGTCATGTGCTATAATAGCTGTGCCCTCAATACCAACAGCTTTAGTTATCAACACAGCATCTCCTGGACTAGCACCATTTGAGGATACTAATTGTGCTTTATGTGCCTTTCCTATTGCTGTTGTTATAACAACAAATCTATTTACAGCGTCCGTTATTTCTGTATGACCTCCAATAATATCTACATTTAATTTATCAGCTGTGCTACACATTTGCTCCATAATCTGCTCTAGCTGTTGCTCAGTGCAATCCTTTGGTGCTAAAATAGTTGCTAAGATACCTAGTGGTTCTACTCCACATGCTGCTATATCATTACATGTAATATGTACTGCTAGTCTACCGACTTCATTTTCAGCTCCAGTAATAGGGTCAGTTGACATAACACAAATATTTTCGCCAAAATCAACCGCACAGCAATCTTCGCCAATTCCAGGGCGTAAAATAACTTCCTTTCTGTTATGCTTTAATTTGTTCAAAACAATTCTTTGTAGTATTTCATTTGGTACCTTACCTATCTTCATATGTTCACCTTATATAATGTATATACATTATTCCTTAATTTAAGCTTATTTGGTTTATCATGTATGCTATAAAGTCACTCTATCTCTGACAATTGTTCCGTTATAAACTGGTGGGTAAGCTTATTTAGCATTTTAATCTCCTGCTGGGGCTTATAGGTGTCATCTGATAGGATTTGAGTTGCAATTAGCATATTATTTTTATCATATACATCTCTGTATACCTTTACCCTATAACCTTTTTTTGCAGGCTGAACAATACTTATTTCACCATTTTTCATATCTTCATTAATTTCATATTTTGTACTGTCTGGTAAGATCTCAGAAATAATTTCATTCCTTATTTTATACGTTTTATTAAGCAACTCACCATTTCCATACATATCTATCTGTATTTTGTTGTTAATAACCTGAGCAACTATCATTACTGAATAATTATAAGTATTTTTAAATTTAAAGTCAATACTCCCTTCTACGATTGTCGCATCTCTACCAGCTTTAACATATGCAAGAGGGAGTGAATGTGGCCGTCTCTCAACAACCTCCATTCCGGATAATAAAGCAGTGTTGTATAGCGTAGTAGTTACCTGACAGATTCCCCCACCTACTCCCTCAACAAGCTTATTATTAATTATAACATTAGCAATTTCATATCCATTCTCCACAGTTCTAGGCCCTAAGGTTCTATCCATAGAAAATATCTCTCCTGGTAGAATTAGCTTTCCTGTTAATGCTACACATGCTGTTTTTATATTCTTGGTTCTTGGAACATTAGAAGTGCTGAATTGGGTTGAAAATCCAGAATATTTTGTGCTTATCTTATTTATGTCTGATAGCATTATCTGTGGCTCGATTACATCTATTGTAAGAGGAATTGTTTGAGTTTCACTCATACTATTATCTAAGCTTTTTATTACATCAGCTATAACCTTACTACTTTCAGCAATATTAAGCTTTTTACCTAAAACATGATTAGTATACTCAAACTTACCTGAATTAATCTTTATAGAAGCGTTCATTTCTTGAGTATCTACACTTTGCTTTATGTTATTTAGTATCTCTTGTATCCTGCTATCATTTATATTAAGTATTTTCTCGATATTTAGTGGTTGCTTCTTTATAGCAGTAATCTCCTTTAGCTTACTAAAAAGATTGCCTCTCCTACCTATATTGTAGGCATCAGAAACCATGCTTTCAATATCGAAGGAAACACCCAGTTGTGTTAATGAATACGTTTCCTTAATATTATCAGCTATTAACAAAATTTTACTGCTAACTATATTATTATTAACATATTGCTCAATCTTATCGTATGCCTCAGCTTCTGAAAGGTCTGAGACATCTTGCCCTATAATACTTATACCTGTATATATATTCGTATAGTTCAAACTCCTAAATAAAGCAGTAGCAAAAACAGTAATTATAACTAGCACTAGAATTACTGGTGGAATAATAATACTTTTTGACAATTTCATATATACTAGCCCTCCAAAAAAAGCCTTTGTTATATAGTTATTTGTCAAAAAGCATTTTATACACTATATATTTAGAATTTCTACATTTTTTATTGCATCTTCAACCATTTTATCTATATCCAGAACAGCTTCATATGAAAGTACCTCTTTCATCTTTGGCTTTGTGCGAGGATGCTTTGCAACAAAAACTGTACAGCAATCCTCATATGGTAAGATAGATGTTTCAAACGTCCCTATTTTTTTTGCTATCTCTATAACCTCATTTTTATCCATTCCAATTAATGGTCTGAAAACTGGCATGTTAACTGAGGCATCTGTTACATAAATAGCCTCCATTGTCTGACTTGCGACCTGACCTATACTTTCACCAGTAATGAGTGCCTTGCTGTTGTCTTTTACAGAGATAGCTTCTGCTATTTTCATCATAATGCGTCTCATTATAATTGTAAGGTGATCCTGTGGACATTTTTGATTTAACTCAAGTTGTATTTCAGTAAATGGAACTATATATAATTTGATTTTCTTGCAGTATTGTGAAAGAATTTTAACAAGCTTTATGACCTTATCCTTTGCCCGTTCACTTGTATACGGGTAGCTATGAAAATGAACTGCTTCTATCTCAACACCTCTTTTGGCTATCATCCAACCAGCTACCGGGCTGTCAATTCCACCAGATAATAAAAGTGTTGCTCTTCCACTACAGCCTACAGGAAGCCCCCCATTTGCTGGTATTATTTCTGAGTATACATAAGTGCTTTCACGTACCTCAATATATAAGACAAAGTCGGGATTATGCACATCTACTCTTAGCTTATTTGTATTTTTTAGTATATGTGCTCCTATATCTGAGGATATTTCTGGTGATGTCCTTGGAAAAGACTTTAAGCCTCTTTTTGACTCAACCTTGAAGCTCTTATATCCTTTACGTTGAACTAAATCATCTACTATTTCAAAAGATTTATTTTTTATAATCTCAAAATCAGTATCCACCTTAATTACTACACTAATTGAAGCTATTCCAAATACCCTTGGTAGTAACTCAACTGCTTCCTCAAATTCAAATTCATCATCTACAGGCTCAATATATATTCTACTTTGAGATTTTATCACCTTAAATCTCCCAGTGTTTTTTAAAGCTTCCTTTATGTTACTAATAAGCTTTCCTTCAAACACCGGTCTGTTTAAGCCCTTTAAAAAAATCTCCTGATATCTTACAAGTATAATTCTTTGCATAACTTCCTCCACATGTTTATTAGAATCTAATCTTTAGAATTATTTCTTTTAATTTATTTACTACAACTCTTGCTTCATCTATAGTATTTGTATGACTAAAGCTAAATCGGACAGCACCATCTATCCAATTAGGCTCAACTCCCATAGCAGTCAAAATAGGGCTTCTGATATTCTTTTTTGAAGAACATGCTGAGCCTGTTGATATAAAAATCTTTTCATTTGCCATATGATGAAGAAGTACCTCTGCCTTAACATTTTTAAAAGCCGCATTTAGTATATATGGTGAAGCACCCTCTGGCGATATAACCCTGCTGTCATCAATCTCCTGTATTCCTTGTCTTAATGTGGCGTTTACAACCCTAACCTTTTTTATATTATCACTTAGCTTTGAGTATGTCATTTCACATGCTTTAGCAAACCCACATATTCCTGATACATTCTCAGTTCCTGACCTCAAGCTATATTCCTGCCCCCCTCCATGTATTATTGGTGCAAGCCTTATACCCTTGCTCACATATAAGCCTCCTACTCCCTTTGGACCGTGAATCTTATGTGAGCTTATAGATAGCATATCTATCCCCATTTTTGATGGGAATAACTTCATTTTGCCAAACGCTTGCACTGCATCCACATGAAGCTTTGCTTTCTTGTTTTTCATTTTTAGCATATGTGAAGCTCTTTCTAAATCCTGAATAGAGCCTGTCTCGCTATTTACATATATTATACTAACCAAGGCTGTTGACTCTCTTATTAGCTGAGAATAATGTGAAAAATCAATAGCACCGCCTTCATCTACCTTAAGGTAGTCAACCTCATACCCATTATTCTCAAGATACTTATACACCTCAATTACAGAAGGATGTTCAATCTGAGTTGTAATAATATGCTTACCAGAGTGTTGATTTGCTTTTAGATATCCTTTGATAGCCAAATTATTTGCTTCGGTACCACTTCCCGTAAAATACAATTCATTAGGCTCTATCTTTAATATAGCTGCAACAGTATCTCTAGCCATATTTATCTTTCTTTCACTTTCTACACCCAGTCCATGTAAGGATGATGGATTTCCGAAAAACTCCTTATCCATCGTTCTCATTATATCTACTACTTCATCATATGGTTTTGTTGTTGCACTATTATCAAAGTATACCATTAATTCCTCCCCCAAAAAACAGAGCATGTAGTAAAATTTCAGTGTAATCAACCGGTATTAACTAATTGTTAGTATTTTTACATCAATTTTCTTACCTAATATTTCCACTATTGCATATGATTCAGGCTTATTTCCACGTGAAGCACTTATGCTTCCAGGGTTTAGAATAATGTACCTCCAACACTTTTTATACTCTGCAATATGAGTATGTCCGAACAAAAAGAGATCAATTCCTGTTTCCTTAGCCTTCGCATGTATTTTATCATAACCCATATTAACAGAGTATTTATGACCATGAGTCATCAAAATTTGCTTATTTTCAATAGTAAGTATTTTCTCAGGTAATACATCATCTATCATAAAATCGCTGTTTCCATAAATATATTCAAACTTAAGCTGAGGGTACATACCCTGTAGCCTTTGTGCATCCATGGAATAATCACCTAGATGAATGACCATTTCTATTTCATCTAAATGCTTTAATATAGCTTTTTCAGCTAATTTTAGTTCCCCATGAGAGTCACTCATTATCATAAGCTTCATAAATGCCTCCTGAGTATAGCAAGCATTTCTCTTAAGGCTTTACCTCTATGGCTGATTTCATGTTTATTTGCTGGCTCTAACTGAGCCGTTGTCCGCTGAAACTCGGGTAGATAGAATATAGGGTCATATCCAAAACCATTACTTCCTTCCAGCTTGTCGTGGATGTAACCATTGCAAATTCCCCTCACAGTAAATTCACTTTTATCAGGAAATACTACAGCAATGCAACATACAAATCTAGCACCTCTCTTTTCATAGGGTACATCCTTTAATAAATCTAGCACTTTCAAATTCTTTTGTTCATCAGTAGCAGATAAGCCAGCAAATCTGGCTGTGTAAATCCCTGGAGCTCCATTTAGAAATTCAATTTCGAGACCTGAGTCATCTGCTATTACTATACTATTGGTGTACTTTGAAATCTCTCTAGCCTTTATTAAAGCATTTTCCTCAAAGGTTTCCCCATTTTCCTCTACATCAATATTAATACCCAATTCCTGCATTGGAACGACTGAGGGATTAAATTCACTCAGTATTTCGTAAAACTCTTTTATTTTACCTTTATTCTTACTGGCTATAACAAAGGTTGTTTCTGGCATCTTCATTTCTCAATTATCCTTATTTATATTATATTTTCTGATGTATGTATAATCAGGTTCTTAATCTACACTCTATCTTTATTAGATAAGCTTAGTTAAGAACCCTTCTTTTTATTCCATCAGTACCTTTCTTTGTAATGCAATAAGCTCTTCTATTCCTTCTTGAGCTAAATCCAAAAGCCTGTTTAATGCCTCTCTGCTAAAAGGTGCTTTCTCTCCAGTTGCCTGTACCTCAATGATTTCACCATTTCCAGCCATAACAACATTCATGTCAACTATAGCATTTGAATCCTCTACATAACATAGGTCAAGCATTTCTACATCATCAACAATTCCTACACTTACTGCGGCAAGAAAGTCCTTTATTGGAAGCTCAGATATAATTCTTTTATCTAAAAGGTGTTTACAAGCATCCATTAACGCCACAAAACCACCTGTTATAGAAGCTGTCCTAGTTCCGCCATCTGCCTGAATAACATCGCAATCAATAGTAATCATGTTTTCACCAAGAGCTTTTAAATCAATTACAGATCTTAGTGACCGACCGATAAGCCTTTGTATTTCACTTGTTCTTCCATTTAGCTTTAACTTACTGATATCACGTTGGTTTCTTATTTCTGTAGCTCTTGGAAGCATATTATACTCCGCAGTTACCCATCCCTCTCCTGTATTCTTCTTAAACATTGGTACTCTATCCTCAATCGTAGCAGTACAAATAACCTTAGTATCTCCAAATTCCACTAAAACAGAACCTTCTGCATGCTTTATAAAATTTCTAGTTAGTTTTATGCTTCGTAGCTGATTATTTTTTCTATTATCATTTCTCAAAAAAACTCATCCTTTCTAACCCACGATTAGATAGTGTCATACAAATACTATTATACCTTACTAGTAAAAATGCTCATCTATCGTTGGCCACTAGTTAAGATACCTTAACTTCATACATTATATCAAATATATAAATTTAATTAAACAAAAATTTATATATTTATGTCAAAAAATAATCAGATAGTTTTACAATTATCTGATTATTAATTAACTAGGTTATTAATCTGTATCTATCTATGATAGGGTTGATAAATTCGGGTTCATATATTATTTTGCTTAATTTTACTCTACTAATTCATTTTTTGTAACATTTCTATTATTGAGTCCGCTAAAGCTTGTGCCGATTTTTGTCTAAATTCTGAGGTAAGTAGCTTTTGTCTTTCTTCTGAGTTTGATAAGCAAGCTACTTCGGCTAAAACAGCTGTCATTGATGTAGAATTTAATACAACCAGATTTGGTCTGGCAATTATACCTCTATCCTGAGTACCAAGCTGAGTTGTTAGATTTTTTTGCAAAATCTCACTAAACCTTTTACCAGAATAGCTAGTAGGGTAATACAATGACATCGTCCCGGCAAAATTAGGGTCTGGCATAGAATTTACATGAACACTCAGGAATAAATCTGCTTTTGCGTTATTTGCCATATCTGCCCTTTCCTGCAATCCAACAAAATCATCTGTTGTCCTTGTCATCAGGGTCTTAACCCCTTTCGACTTTAGTATTTCATTAAGTCTCAAGCAAATATCTAGTACAACATCACTTTCATAAATATTTCCAACCACAGCTCCTGGATCTCTTCCACCATGTCCAGCATCAATAACTATTAACTGTTTATATTTATAAGTTGGCTGTGTATTAACAGGAGCAGTCGGCTTTGGTGTTGGCGTTGGTGTTGGCTTTGTAATAGGAGTTTCACGTTTAGATATAGCGGTAAGCTTAATAATAATAGTGTCATTATCTGCCCCAGCTTCTATAGCGACATCTAAGTAATATTTGGAATAAAAATTTAATACAGACATACCAATAGTTTCATTGCAATAAATCTTAATATCGCTCAATAATTCATCATTCACATTCAGGTTTCCATATCCAATATTAGTATACTCAAAGGGGAAATTTATTGAATATCTCATATACTGAGAGCTAAAGGCTACCTTAAATGAATCCTTATTATCTTTGTATTTTTGAGCTAAATTCGGTGCCTTTACTTCAAAATAAATGTTCTGTGAATCACCATTATGGTATTGTATTCCGTTGAAATACGTTTCAACTAATTCAATTTGAAGGCTATCTTTAAATTCAGTTACTTTCCAGTTATATATACCATTTGCATCAATAACTAGTCTTACAACATTTGAATCATATTGTGAGTACCTGATTTGAGTTATATAAGAATTGTTTACTGCTATAGTTTGAGTATTGCTTTCAATTACTAAGTTTGGAATATCAATAACAATTCTTTCAGGGTCAGAAACACGAAAAATATTATACCCCTCATACTTATCCAAATCAATTAGGATTTTCTTCCCTACGTTAGATATCTTGAGTGCTCCGGTATGAATAACACCATTTCTATCAAAGTCTCCCCTGTTAACTATTGCATTAGTGTTGCTAGAAGAGCTTCCATTATTAGTTTCACTTGAACTATTATTACTATTTGACGGTGTAGTAGTAGCTACGTTAGTATTAGTATTAGAATTACTATTAGAATTACTATTAGAATTACTATTAGAATTACTATTAGTGCTTCCGCTTCCACTAGCTACACCAGAGTATGACAGCGTTTTTAAGCTAGTCGACTTTCCATTTATAAGTAGCTCAGAGCTGTTTGTAGCCTTTTCAATTGCGATAATTGAATTATTTTTTTGATCTGAGTTTATTACAACTCTTACATTATTATTAGTTATAATTTTTATTGTATTTACATTAGGGCTTTTCAAATCAGAGACTAAAATTCCTTTTATATTAGAACTATTAACAGGAATCACCTGTGTTTTCAACTTATTTGTTAACCCATAAAGACGTATGTTAAATATTCCATTTGCTTTATCAAATGTTGCCTCAACATTTGAAGGGTTACTTTCTAGTATCTTATTTATGTCTACTCCATTTATAGTTATTGTTTCACTATTTCCTGATTTAGTGTACTTTATTTGAGAAGAAGACGAGCTATTATCAACATTAGTTGATGAATTAATCTTATTTTCTGTTCTATCAGAATTTATTGTAACACTTTTGGTAGTACTCTCTTGTACTGTATATTCAAAGAAATCACCAATTTCGGGAACATAATTGTAATTAATAGCAATTCCAGTTGTAGGTCTATTCCCAGAAACAGAGTCTCCTAATCTGACTGATAAAATATCAGAGGCCTTACTTATAGAGTATTCAGGCTTACTTTTTGTTTCAATTACAAAGGAAGATACCTTATCCTCAAAATTATACTGAGCATATCTTACTTGCAATACATTTCCGCTATTAACATCAAATGTACCCATATTTTTAACTATAGCATTATTTACATAAAAGCAAAGTCGATAATTAGTATTATCACTATTTGGGGGTAAAAGAAAATGCTTGCCTAAAGTTCCAGAAGTGGTTCTGAGGCTTACATACTCCCCCTCTTTTTTATTTAAATAAGTTAGACTGCTTATATCACCCTCAATAGCTTTTTTTATTTCTGAATTATTTATATTATTTAATGAAACTACTCCAGCATTTTCATCATATGCTACAGTAAAACCAAGCCTTTGTGATACAAAAGCAACAGGTACCATAAACCTATTGTTAATTACTAATGCAGATGCTCCCATATCGAGCTCTTTTCCATTATAAGTAGCTTTACTAACCCCTTTTTTAAATGTAAAGCTTTGGTTAGATATATTTAGCTTTGCTGTCTGAGTACTATCATCCCAAATTAATTCTCCATTCAAAACATTACAGTAAAGCTCTCTAAGTGAGACATACATTGTATTGTTTAATTTAAGAATGGGTGCATATAATTGGATTGACCTATTATTAATCTTAAGTGAATACGCCTTACCACTATAATCTTGAATAGTTCCATCAATATTAATTCTTTTGGAGGCTGCCTCAGAATATACTGTAAATAAACTGATTATTATTATGTAGATGACTAATATAGCTGTAATTTTTTTCATATTCATTCCCCCGTAGGTGGTTGCATATAGCTCCCCTAAATTTTATCTTAAGTAAAATAGACACTAGTTCTTATCTATATATTTCGACATATTTCCTTGTTTACCTTTGTTATTTTTCAATTTGTAATATACTTTTAACCTACTAGTAATATAATTCTATGAATCCACAACTTTACCTCATTGTTATATCTTTATACTCTATTTTGCGTTGTTTTGAATAAATATAAGCAAAGGCTACACTTATTGAGTGTTATCTTTCATAAATATAAACCAAAGCAAAAAAGTTTAGTTACTACTTAAACTGATAAATTGGTTTTTTGCTATAGTCTGATTCGTGATATGAGTTTACACAACCACAGTATTTTTGCATATATAGCCCTACTTCTTTTGACAGCCTCTGCCCTTCTCTAAAAAATGGTCTATAGTCTTTATAATAAAAGCTTACATGGTATCTTTTAGCGTACTTGTGAGATAATTCCACTACCAAGTCATGGTTTTGATAAGGACTGATTAACAAGGAGGTGGTAAATGCTGAAAATCCGTTTTTCGAAGCATATTTTGCTATTTCCTCTATTCTTTCTTCATAGCACATCATACACCTGTCTGCTTTATTCCCTGTATATCCCTTCCATCTAGCATAGTGGTATTCGTCAGATAAAACAAGATTAAAGCCCTTATTTGCTGCTAATTCTTGAGTACTTCTTTTTCTTTCATGAAACTCCTTTTCCGGATGTATGTTAGGGTTATAATATATTCCTGTAAAGGCTATATCTTGATTGAGTAAGTCTTCAGCAATAAATATTGAGCATGGAGCACAACACATATGAAGTAATATTTCTCCTTGCATTGTCATTAAAAATCCCTCCGAATATAATAGAATCTTATAAATCTATAGTAACAGTTAAAGATACTCAGTTCAAGAAAAAAATAAATGTATATTTGTTTGATATATGTAAATAATAGAATTGTAATCGGATACATTAGTATTGAATTGAACGCTGATATTTTAAGTACAGAAACACAACTTTGATATGCTTAAGTTTTATTATAGTTGATGAATATGTTATCCAAGTATCAATTGATACTTGGATAATACGCTTACTACTGTATTTAATAACTAAACAATTATAATTTATTTTGTTAACTGAGTGCACACAGTCAGGTTTGCAAGGGCGTTAATCTGAAAAGATAAAGATAATTGTATTTTCTGAGTTCTGTTTGAAGCATGTATCCGATTACTTTTTGTGAAAGTATTGAATATTTCATGCCTTAGATTATTCTTAGATTATCTGCTACTTTTAAGTGTAGCTACTGTTATTTCAGGTCTGTTGAAAACCCTAAGCTTTATACCACTAAGTCCAAGCCCACTGTTAACAATAAGTTTTGTATCATTCATAGAAAAAATACCTTCATCATACTTAGGAAACAAGGTCTTATCTGGTGATAACAAGCCACCTACAAAAGGAATTCTAATTATACCACCATGTAAATGACCAGAAAAAATTAAATCGGCACCCCATTCATTATAGGCTTTAAAGTATTTTGGGTTATGTGATAATAAAATGTTATAGCTATTTTTATTTGTGTTTCCAAAATATTTACGAAGGCTTGAAGCACTAAATAATATATCATTTCCATTCAAGGTATCATCAGATGCACTATAATATACTAAAGGCATGTTTAATCCATATATCTTAACTATGTCATTGTCTTTCTTAATCTCAACAACTTCATTATTAAGATACTTAACTCCCATTAATTCAAGGCTTTTTATATACTCTTCAAACCAAATTGCTTTTTCATACTCTGCTTTTATACTTGCTATTCTTTCATGATTACCAGCACAATAGTACGTAGGAAATTTTTTGTCTAGATCTTTAACAAGCTGGGTAAATACTCTTCCATTGTCATTAGTAGAATTAAGCATATCACCAGTAACCAAAATGATATCTGGCTTCTTACTAATAATAAGGTCTAGGAGAATTTTATTGTTTTTCCCAAACTCCTTACTATGCAAGTCCGAAAGCTGAAGTATTTTAAATCCATCAATGCTTTTTGGTATCTTGTTAGAGAGAATTGTATAATTTTTAACCTCAATCAGATTAACCTGAATATATAAAAATAATGCTATTAATACTATTATTATAAAAGCTCTTTTAACTGTTTTATTTATAATTTTGTAAACCTTCATCCACTCACCTATTAAACATCCACTTATCTATTTTAAATTTGATTTTACTAAATTGCAATATATTATAATTATTATTGTTTTTACCTATAGTAACCATTCGTCTATTATATATTAATATTTTAAATTTAGTAAATAAAAAAATATTTTTTTTGTAATAATAAGCTTAGAAATATTTATGTAAAGGAAAGATACCTATGCTTAAAATATGTAAAATATTATTATTGCTTATATGTATATGCTTTTTAGGATTTGCATATTCTGCTTGCTCCAAGGAGGAAAATGAAGTTAAATCAGAAGAGAAAAAATCCGATGAGCCACCTACTAAATTAACTGATATAGAAGAAAATATAGACAAGCTAATCCTGTCTCTTGGTGGACCAAAGGAAGAGGATAAAAAGGAGGAACAGCAGGAGAATATTCAAAAATCAGAAGAAAAAGACGGTAAAAAAGAGGAAGAAAAGGCACAAGAAGAAGAAAAACAAAAAAAAGGTGACGAGAATAAAAAAGAAGACGATAGTGGAAATGATCAAGGCGAAAAGGAAGAGGGAAAACAAGATGGAGAGGAAGAACAGATTAAAGAGAAGAAAAAAGAGGATGATAAAAAGATAGCTGAAAAGCTACAAATTATATCTCCTGAGCAATGGAACGAAATATCAAAAACCCTTGAGGATATACACTTTAACTGGAATGAGCTTGTAGTGGAGCTTCAAGAGAAGGTTCAAGATAAAAGCCAATTAGAGGACTTTAGTGATTCACTTAATACTCTCACAGATACCGCAAAGGCAAACGACCAAAAAACAGCACTAGCTCAGGCTAATTATCTTTATTCGTATATTCCCGAATTCTTGTCTTTGTATAAAGGTAGTACAAAGGCAAGTGAGGTAAAGAGAATGAAATACTATGCCAGAAATTCTATCATTATGGCAAGGGAACCAAACTGGACAAATGCTATTTTAGATGTAGATAAATTGCTAGAAATATTTGATACCTACGTACTAATCTCAAAACAATCAGAAGAGTCCAAGGATTCAAAGGAGTCTGAAGGAGATGATAGCTCAGCCAAGGTTGAACAAGAAATACTTATGAAGCTTAAAAGCTCATATGATGAACTTGAAGCTGTAGTAAAAGAGAACAATAAGGAATTGGTTGAAGTTAAGGGTAAAATAGTACTGACCAATATTGATGAATACCAAAAATTCTTAGATCACCAAAAGGAGAAAGAAAAGGAAAAAGAAAAGAAATAGAAATTATCTGTCCCTTTCAAAACTTAATAAATTGTGTATTTTAATAATGACTGATTTCTAATAATATTAGTGAATGTACAACATAGCAATATACTTTTTTTTGGAGGGAAGAATAATGGAAAACAGATATGAGCTTAATAAGAATTTAGCACAAATGCTTAAGGGTGGAGTAATAATGGATGTTATTAACTCTGAGCAGGCAATTATTGCCGAAAAAGCGGGAGCTGTTGCGGTAATGGCACTCGAAAGTGTACCAGCCGATATACGTAAAAATGGTGGTGTTGCAAGAATGTCAGACCCCAAAATGATAAAGGAAATCATAGCTTCAGTATCTATACCAGTTATGGCAAAGGTACGTATTGGTCACTTTGTAGAAGCTCAAATACTAGAAAGCATTGGTATTGATTATATAGACGAAAGTGAGGTTCTAACTCCCGCTGATAACGTGTACCATATAGATAAAGCATCCTTTAATGTCCCTTATGTATGTGGAGCAAAAAATCTTGGGGAAGCCTTAAGAAGAATCGGTGAAGGTGCATCCATGATTAGAACAAAGGGCGAAGCAGGAACAGGTAATGTAGTAGAAGCAGTTAAGCATATGCGTACAATGAATCAGGAAATCAGACAGCTTCAAAATCTTCCAGCAGAGGAGCTAATGACCTACGCAAAAAATCTGTGTGCTCCCTATGAACTAGTTAAATATGTTGCCCAAAACGGAAAGTTACCAGTAGTTAATTTTGCAGCGGGAGGAATTGCAACTCCTGCCGATGCCGCGTTAATGATGCAGCTTGGTTGTGACGGAGTCTTTGTGGGTTCAGGTATTTTTAAGTCAGGTAATCCAGAAAAGAGAGCAAATGCAATAGTAAAAGCTGTTACTTATTTTAATGACCCAAAGATTATAGCGGAGGTATCCGAGGATTTGGGTGAGGCAATGGTAGGAATTAACATAACTAACCTTGATACCAGTTTTTCTGATAGGGGTTGGTAAAATGTTAACTATTGGAATCTTATCGCTTCAAGGCTCAGTTATAGAACACATTAAAGTATTACAAAAAATAAAGAATATTAAGGCTGTAGAAATCAAATACGCTCATGAGCTGGGTTTGATTGATGGACTTATAATACCGGGTGGTGAAAGCACTACTATTAGTAAGCTACTTAAGGATTTTAACATTTTTGATGCTCTAAAGAGAAGGATAGAAGACGGACTACCTGTATGGGGTACGTGTGCAGGCTTAATTCTACTGTCAAAATATATAAATGGTGAGAAAAGTGGTCATCTTGAGGTAATGGATATTAATGTGAAAAGAAATGCTTACGGCTCTCAAATAAATAGCTTTTCAACCATATATGAACGAATTGATGACATAAGTAACGTACCAATACCCATGGTTTTTATCCGTGCTCCATATATTATCAGTGTGGGTTCCGATGTTAAAGTCTTGAAATTATTAGACGGTAAAATTGTTGCAGCAAGACAGAAACATATGCTTGCTACCGCATTTCATCCAGAATTAACAGACAACACAGCTGTACATGAATATTTTATTTCCATGGTAAAAGAAAGTGCCACATGTCGTTTTTAATGATAAAAAACCTTAAGCTGTTGATACTATTATAGATAGCGACTACAGCTTAAGGTTATTATTGTGCAAACAACAAGGTTATTATATAAAGTCGCCTCTGCTCATGTCCATACGGTAGCCATATTGGTTAAGCCTATCCTTTAGCTCCTCTATTTTTAGAGATGACAACCCTTCAGTAGCACGCTTATTATCATACAAATTATATTTCCCTTTATAAATAGTTGGCGTAATATTAGGCATTAAAACATTAGCTCCAGCATATAGCCCTCTTGTTAAATAGCTCTGATTTAGAGATAAAAAAGCTGTTGTCATGGGCATTAAGGCTCTGGGTAGTAATAGTCTTGCTATAGCAATAAGTAAAAGCGTTAGCTCTCCATTACCAGAAGGCTGATTTCCTAATGGTGTATCAGAGTGTGGCATAAACGGTCCTATACCTACCATTTCCACTTCTAACTTCTTCAGAAAAAGCAAGTCATCAGCAAGGTTGGAAACGGTCTGAGCTTTTAGCCCTACCATGAAGCCTGAACCAGTCTGAAATCCTAATGACTTTAAGCTTTTCAAGCAGTTTATTCGATTTGTATAGCTCATATTTGGGTGTAATGAACTATACAAATCAGAATCATATGCCTCGTGTCGAAGCAAAAAGCGATCTACACCATTCTCCTTTAGCTTTGAGTATTCTTCATAGCTTCTCTCTCCAACAGACAGGGTTACAGCAGCATCCTTACATACTGTTTTAATTTTCTTAACAATGTCACCAAGTATTTCAACACTATAATATGAATCCTCTCCGCTTTGAAGTACAAAGGTGCGATATCCTAGCTCATACCCAAGCATACACTGCTCAATTATACCCTCTGAAGCTATTCTATATCGGGATACATTTTTGTTTCCGCTCCTTAAGCCACAATATGCACAATGCTTACTGCAAATGTTTGAAAACTCTATCAAGCCTCTAATATAAACTGAATTGCCAAATGCTTTACTCCTAGTTTTATTTGCAAGCGAGAATAAATACTCTTTCTCTTTTGCATTAGCATTAAGCATAAGCTCACTTATTAATAGTATTAAATCAGCTTTAGTTATACTATTGTTTTTATATAACTCTTCAATTATAGTTGCTAAATTACTTCTTATATGTGTATTTTCTTCATTTACATTCATTTTTTGTTCGCTCCTTACAAAAACAAATCGCGTTCATTATTTTCTATTTTCTTTAGCCTTTTTATTGTCTCTTTCTTAACATTATCGCTCTCAATATCTTCAATATGACGAGAGATAACCTCTTCCCCTATACTTTTTAAATCATCATCGGCATAATCCTCAAGGTATTCCTTAAAGGTTAATAAGGCGTTTGGTAAGCATAAATTATGTATGTTTCCGCTTTTTGCTACAGCCATAAATCTGTCACCTGTCCTGCCAGAACGGTAGCATGCCGTACAATAGCTAGGCAAATGCCCTTGTATGCATAAGCTTTTTATAATTTCATTAGTAGGTCTATGATCTGCTAATTCAAATTGCTTCTCAAACACTTCAGCTTTATTTGCTGAAGTGTTTGCGTCATTATAGCCTCCTACATCTGTTTTTGAGCCTGCACTGATCTGAGAGACTCCCAGATTTATTACTTCATCTCTGAATTCAGCATTTTCTCTGGTTGATAAAATTATACCAGTGTATGGTACTGCAAGTCTTAAGGTTGCAATAATCTTTTTGAATTGTTCATCATTCACTAGATAAGGGTAATCCTCTATCCTTACATCCTTTGCTTTCTTTAGCCTAGGCACTGATATTGTATGAGGACCAACACCATAGACTTGCTCCAGATGCTCCTTGTGTAGCATCATACCTAAAACCTCATAACGATAGTCATACAGTCCGAACAATACACCTATTCCTACATCATCAATACCACCCTCCATTGCTCTATCCATTGCTGTAAGATGATATAAGTAGTCTGACTTAGCTCCAGCGGTATGATATTCTCTATAGGTTTCTTCGTGGTAGGTTTCTTGAAATAATAGGTACGTTCCTATACCTGCTTCCTTTAATTTTGCATAGTTTTCTATTGTTGTAGCCGCAATATTTACATTTATTCGTCTTATGCTGCCGTTTTTGCATTTAGTCTTATAAATAACCTCCATAGCATGAAGTATATAGTCAATAGAGCAATTCTTGTCATCCTCCCCTGCTTCTAATGCAATTCTCTTATGCCCCATCTCTTCTATTGCTCTTGCTTCTTTCTCTATCTCTTCATCAGTAAGCTTACGTCTGTTAAATTTATTATTGCATTTATATCCGCAGTACTTACAAGAATTAGTGCAATAATTCGACACATACAAGGGAGCGAACATCACAATTCTGTTTCCATATATCTTATTTTTTATATACCCAGCCACATCATAAATCTTATTTATTAACCTTTCATCCTCACAGTTTATTAATATTGCTGTTTCCTCAACAGATAATCCCTCACAGCGTTTTGCTTTTTCTATTATAGTTTTTATTTCAAGCTCATTTGCATTTTTTGTATTTTCTAATATACTAAGGATTTTCTTATCATCTATAAAATTATACATTTATTTTCCCTTCTTTCAATATTACTATAAGTAATATTATTATATTACCATTCTTTACCATAGCGAATGTACTCACATTTAAAGTTTTAACCATTAGAAGAATATATCATTTTTGCTAGCGGAAATGGCTCAAGTGCTCTTTCTAATATTCCATGGACATAAGCAATAAGAACTCCATAGTTAGTTATTTGCACGCCATTTTTCACTGCCTCCTCTATTCGCCATAGCATAGCTTTCTTATTAAGCATACATCCGCCACAATGTACAATAAGCTTATACTCCTCAAGACTATCCTTATATGACAGCCCTGAAATGTGTTCAAACTTAATATCCTTACCTATCTTTTGCCTAATCCAGCGTGGAATTTTTACAGTTCCGATATCATCAGCCTGACTATGATGAGTACAGGCTTCACTAATCAACACCTTATCTCCATCTTTAAGCTTTTCTATAGCCTTAATGCCTTTTATCATCTGAACCAAATCTCCCTTATGTCGAGCAAACAGGATAGAAAAGGAGGTCATTAGTACATCCCTAGGGGTATCAGCAGCAACCTTCAAAAATGCTTGTGAGTCTGTTATGACCATTTTAGGCTTTTCATTAAGCTTACTAAGGGTATCCTTTAATTCATGCTCTTTTGTCACAATAGCAATAGCATCTGCCTCTAAAATATCCCTTATAGTCTGCTGTTGTGGTAATATCAGTCTCCCCTTTGGAGCAGCCTTATCTATAGGTACTACTAATACTACTACATCCTGAGGTCTTATTAAATCACCAACAATCTGGAGCTTATCAGGTTCTTCCCTTGATAGCCTTTCCTTAAGTATATTAATACTTTTTATATCTGATGAAGCTGTAGCCAAAACTGGCACATTAACCCTTTCTGATATCTCTTTTATAATTTCTTCATTAATGCTATCCTCCAGAAGGTCTGTCTTATTTGCAATTACTATTGTAGGTATTTTCTTATCATCTAGCTCTTTTATTAGCTGCTGCTCAATTTGTATATCCCCAGCTAATAAATCCTTAATGTCAGCTATAATTAGGGCTATATCTGTCTTGCTTAAAACCTCCTTAGTCTTACGTACTCTTAAAGCACCAAGCTCACCTTCATCGTCTAAACCAGCAGTGTCTATCATTACTACAGGCCCTATGGGTAATAGCTCCATCGCTTTATATACAGGGTCGGTAGTTGTTCCCAATACAGGAGAAACAACCGACAGCTCCTGACCTGTAATAGCATTTATAAGACTTGATTTGCCAGCATTACGCTTTCCGAAAAAAGCAATATGCACACGGTTTGACCTAGGGGTATTGTTTAAACTCATTATAATCTCTCCTTTCCTGGAATACCTGGTGAGGTTATTGCATATACATTCATTACTTTATTTAACTGTTCTTCATCTAATATTTCTTCCTGTAATACTATCTGCCTTATTGGTTTGCCCTCTGCTTGTGCATTTTCAGCAATTTCATTACATTTTTCATAACCAAGATGATAAAGAAGTGCAGTTACCATTGATGTAGAGCTTTCTATATGTCTTTTGCATGCTTCTAAATCCACCTTAATTTCATCTATACATCTAGTTCTAAATATTGGAATAGCATTAATTAGCAATTCGTAGGATTCTAATAATGTCTCTGCTATTAATGGTGCAAAAGCGTTTAATTCCAACTGTCCATAAGCCGCTGCGTGAGTGATACAGCTATCATTAGCTATGACTCGCATAGCTACTTGCATAACCATTTCAGGAATAACAGGGTTTACCTTGTTGGGCATTATTGATGATCCAGCCTGCATTTTAGGAAGTATTAATTCACCTATGCCACCATTAGGTCCAGAGGCAAGAAGTCGTAAGTCTCCAGAAATTTTCATTAGATTAACAGCTAATGCCTTCAATAAGCCTGAAACCTCAACAAAAACATCCATATTTTGAGTATTATCAATAGGAAAATCACTCCTGCATAAACCAAGCCCTGTATTATGCTGTAAAAGCTCTGTCACTAGATAGATGTACTCAAGAGGAGCATTCATCCCAGTACCTATTGCAGTTCCACCAATGTTTATTTCTCTTAGTCTTTCTTCAACCTTATATATACGCCATCTATCCCTTGAAATAGCCCTTGCCCATGCACCAAACTCCTGACCTACAGTTATAGGTAATGCATCCATTAGTTGAGTTCTCCCAAGCTTTAATATATTGCAGAAATCAGTTTCCTTTATTTGCAAGGCACTTTGAAGCTTTGACAACTCATCGGCAAGCCTTCTGGTCATTCTTATAGCTGCAATTCTCATAGCTGTTGGGTAAACATCATTAGTTGATTGAAACTGGTTTACATGGTGCAGGGGGTGTACTAGGCTGTAATCTCCTCTTCTGCCCTTCAATATGTCAATAGCTAAATTAGCAATTACCTCATTGACATTCATGTTTGTTGATGTCCCTGCTCCTCCTTGATAAGCATCTGTAACCATTGAACTCCATAGCTTTGAAGATTCATTTTTGAATTGATTACATGCGTCAACTATAGCCTCTCCTACAGACTTATCTATCAGTTTAAGCTGTATATTAGCCATAGCTGCTGCCTTTTTGATTTCAATTAAGGCTAATATAAGCTCCTTATTTACACCTTTTTTGCTTACATTAAAATTCTCTGAGGCACGTAAGGTGTGTATTCCATATAGACATTCGTTTTCGATTGATCTTTCCCCTAGCATATCTCTTTCAATTCTCATTGATGCTCCACCCCATTTCGGTATAGACTGTTACTAATAATTTCTATTTATGAGGCTTCTGATATACTTTAAAGGTTTGAAGAAGTGTGTAGATATTCTTAAAATAATTCTTATGTTGTTAATGCTATGAAAATAGCAAACAGCTAAAGAACCTTATTCTTAAATAACAAAAGCCCTTCTACACCTAGCTGGTATAAAAGAGCCTAATACACTTGTATCAGATTACTTCTTATCATTTCCCCAGCTCTCAGGTCTCCCCTCAAGTTCAGAAATATTTAGTTACTATACTCTGTTTTGTTTTAATTATTCATAAATTCATTTAACTGTATAAATTATGTATATAGTTTGAATGAATTTAGCTATATTCATATTATAAATTATGTTTAATATTTTTTCAATATATATTGATAAAATATTAACAACTAGTACAGACAATAGGTAACTATTCAGACCTCATTACTTTTTCCTAACTTAGATGAAACATTGGATATTTCAATAACTACTAGATTTGTTCACTTCAATAAGAAGCACTAAGCATCTAAAAATATTTCGTAGCTACATGCCAAATTCGCCATCCGTGGCTCAATTGGCATCAAAAATCATCCTGATTTTTATACGCTACTA
>QKEK01000004.1 GCA_003251775.1 Clostridia bacterium
CCAGTGAGGGGAACCTGGCTGTTATGATCAAATTGAATAGGGCAAAGGCATTAGTAAGTATTATTGGTATTATTGTGATAGTTAATATGCTTTTAGTATTGAGTGATGCTGAAACAAGCGATATTGAACCAAAAACCAAGTCTGGTATTTCTTCAGTTATTGAGTTACAGGGAGATGACTCATTTAATTCATCAGTAGTGTTAAATAGTAACGCTATTCGCTTAAGTTTAAAACCCCAAATAGCTTCGAGTGCACAAAACGATAAAAAGATTAATGGAGTTATTGCTACAGAAGCTCTGGATAAGCTTTCAATTGTTATTATTTGTATTATGCTAGCTTTTTGTATTGCTGTTATCATAATAATAGCACAGTGTATCGTAGAAATTTCAAAAAACAAATATAAGATAGCTGTATCAATAAAGCAGGTAATAAGGATTATTTTCTTAACGCTTGTATTCATAATTATGACTGGATTTAGCCTGCTATTTGTACCTGAGGTTCTTCTGAATGGAGCTACGTGGAATGATGTATGTGTACTGGGCTACAATAATTTTCTTATTGCATTATTTCTAGTATTAATATCTTGTATTCTATTTTGTGTATATGCAAATATACTACTTTTGTATAAAAATATAAGGCGAAAGGCGTATTTTGCCTTAGTTATAATTGGCATTGTAAGCGGGTTTGTAAATGCTTTTATACTTTTTACTATTAACGAAGCAATTAGTGGAAGAAGCTATTCTTCTATAGGATTATATGTATTCTTTACTATGGGATTGCTGCTATATACCTATTGTTATAGATACCTGAGGACAAAGCTTATTATTATGAGCAATGATCTTGTGTATGACAAGAGAATGGAATTAATTAATAAGGTATTATCAGCCCCTTACTTCAGATTTGAGAACACTGATAAAGGGAAGCTATTTGCTACCTTGACTAATGATATGGCAGTTTTAAACAATACAATAAACATTCTTATAGGTGCGGTGACAAATATTGTTACTCTATTATGCTGCTTTGTATATTTAGGTCTGATAAATCTAGTTGGTTTGTTTGCCTCAGTTGCATTAATATTGATAGGTGGACTAATTTATTATTTAATTAGCATTAAAGCAAAAAAATATATGGAAGAGAACATGAAAACCCAAAATCAATTCTATAATATTATAAAATCCATGATTGATGGTATAAAAGAGCTTAATATTAGCTTGAAGAAGCGTAATGAATTTAAAAACGATATGCAGGAGAGCTGTGAAACCTTTAGAGAGGTAAATGTTATTTCGAGCATTAAATTTGCTAATGCTTTTATAGTAGGAGATTTGTTAACCTTCTTTGTTATTGGAGGAGTAGCATTCATATTTCCAATAGTCTTTAAGGATTTGAGTATAAGTGCTCTAAGAGATTACATATTCATTTACTTATATATGACTGGACCAGTCAGGTATATACTAAATTTAGCACCAGAGCTTTTTAATATTAAGTTTAGTTGGGACAGGATAAATGATGTTCTTGATAGTATGTCAGATATAAGAACAATTAATAAAAATAAGGATGATTTAGTTCTTGAGGCTATGCAAGATGAAATTTGCTTGAGGCTCGAAGAAGTATGCTTTGATTATAAGGTTGAAAATGAAACCGTTTTTTCAGTAGGACCCATTAACTATGAATTTAAATCAGGTGAAGTAATATTTATTTCTGGAGGTAATGGTAGTGGTAAGTCAACACTAGCAAAAATTCTAACGGGCTTATATATCCCAGATAGAGGTGTAATTTCAATTAATGGAAAAGAAGTATCTCCCAAAATGCTAGGAGAAAGCTTTTCCACTGTTTATAGTGACTTTTTTCTATTTGACAAATTATATGGTATAGACTATGAAAATAAGCAGCAGGAAATAGATGAATATCTTAAGCTTTTCAGACTTAATAACAAGGTTGCTGTAGAGAATGGAGAATTTACCACAACAAAGCTCTCAACAGGACAAAGGAAGAGGCTTGCCTTGCTTCTAAGCTATCTTGAGGATAAACCCATATGTTTATTTGATGAATGGGCTGCCGACCAAGACCCAGAATTTAGAAGGTATTTCTATTTGACATTGCTTCCTGAATTAAAAGCAAGAGGAAAATGTATTATAGCCATAAGTCATGACGACAGTTACTATTATGTAGCAGATAAGCTCATAAAGATGGAGCTGGGGAAAATCGCTGAGGCAACTGAACAGGCAACAGCTTGTATTCTAAATGTTGAAGGTGCATAGTAACATCTGAATTTCAAAACTAAATGTTAAAAAAGGAGTTAAGAGAATGAGAGTTAAGACATTGCTTGGCAAGTGGCTGTTCTTTTTTGTGGCTGTAATATTACTTACAATAACTATTATTGATGGCTGTAATTATCCGATAAAAGTAACTCAATATGAAGAATTTAAAACTGAAATAGACAGGCAAATACCTGTGCTTATGAAAAAGTACAATGTGTGTGGGGCAGCAGTGGCATTAGTTCATGATAGCAGCATTGACATGGTAAAGGGATACGGCTTGGCAGATAAAAAGAATTTGATTCCAGTTAATGAAAACACAATATTTCAGGTTGCTTCAAACTCAAAAACTGTGGCGGCATGGGGAGTAATGAAGCTTGTTGAGGAGAATGTATTAGACTTAGATCTACCTGTCAGTAGCTATTTAACTCGATGGAAGCTAGCTGACTCTAAGTATGACAAGGAGGAAGTGACAATAAGACAATTACTAAGTCATACAGCAGGGCTATCAGCAGTGAACTATGCAGGATATTTACCAGAAAATGAGCTTCCTAGCATAGAAGAGTCACTTTCTGGTACGGTCAAGAGTGTTCGCAAGCTTAAGCTAATCAGTGAACCGGGAGTTAAGTATCGCTACTCTGGTGGTGGGTATACCTTGCTTCAGCTAATTATAGAGGAGACTACAGGAAAACCATTTACTCAATATATGAAGGATACAGTACTATCAACACTGAATATGAGCAGTAGCTCTTACAAATGGGATACAAAACTGAAAAACGAAACAGCGAAGGCTTATGATATTTTTGGGCTAGAGATGCCGAACTATATCTATACTGAAGAGGCAGCGGCAGGATTATACACGACTGCAAGTGATTTTGCTTACTTTATTAAGGCAAATATAGATATTTTCAATGGCAATAAGCTTAATAATGATTTATTGAAAAATAAATCACTAGAAATTATGTATACTCCAGTTGATGAGGATTATGGTTTAGGCTATATAATAAAGAAATTACCAAATTCAACTAGGTTAATTTATCATGGAGGTACAAACAGAGGGTGGAGATCACAGTTTGCTATATTACCTGAAATGGGAGAAGGATTAGTTGTTCTTACTAATAGTGAGACAGGAAAGCATTTGCATAGTGATTTAGTAGCTATTTGGACTAAGTGGCAGACTGGCTTTACACCTAAAGCATATATTAAGGATATTGTTTTAAGAATATTGGTTAAGGCAATTGCCTTTGTATTGTTAGCATATCTATGTTTGTTAGCTTGTCAAATAATTAAGAATGTATTTATTGATAAGAAATTGTTTAGTAGAAAGAATAGGTTAAAGCTAATGCTAATGCTAAATAATAGAAAAAAATTATTACTTGTATTTTCATTATTATTTGCTTTAGTAGCATGGATTGTAGTTTTCTATACTGGATTACTATATAATGGATGGACCTTTGCTTCGTTTATGCCAGCAGGCTTTAATATACTTTCTATTGCTGTATTACTAACAATTATTGTTACACTTCTAAGAGTGGTGTTTAAGCTGGAAACAGATTTAACATAAAATTATATTTGGAGGTATCCTATATGAAAAAAAATTTAAAAGCTCTGATTTTCACATTATCCTATATTATATTACCATTGGCTTTGAATCTTATTGTAATCAAACTTGTTAGGGACATGGATTTTTTTAAGGCTTTGACCGCTACTACTCCTGTAGCTGCATTAATTGTTGTCGATTCAGTTTCGCTTCCGTTTTTATACTTCTTTGTTAAGTATGTTAGAAGGGTAGAAAAGCCTTTTAGGTTTGCAAGCTTTAATAAGGTTGGAAAGCTCAATTTAGCTCTGTCTGCAATTATTGGATTCTTGCTATCAATCTTAACAGCATCGCTACTAAATGTGGATGCCTTAAGAACGGGTACTGCTCAGATAGGGTATACCATTAATTTCTTTATTGGTGGTAATATTGCTCTTATAATTATAGCATCAATTGTAAATAACATGTTTAAGGAGATATGCTTTAGAGGTCTTGCCTTTAATGAAATGAAAGCTGTTATTCCAGTTGCAATTGCTTTATTTATCCAGGCGTCTATATACGGTTTTGAGTCTATGTATCTAGGAAATCCAATATATACTATACTATATGCTTTTACAGGTCAGCTTGTATTTGGTATTGTTTTCGTAGCTGGAAGGTCAATATGGTCTTCTTTTGTATGTCAGGTAGTATGTTCAACAGGATTGGTTTTACTTTTGAGAACAGGAGCCAGAAGCTTTTTTAATAATACTAATTCAATAATATCTCTAGTGGTTGTGATAATAGCTAGTGTGGTATTGACACTATTACTAAAGAATAAAAGTCAGGAAGCTAGTGTAAAAAATACCATGGAAGCTGGTATAAAGGCTAGCTTAGAAGTAAATTAAGAGTTGTATTTGGAGGATTTGTATCATGAAAAAATATATACTTATGTTTGTAAATGTAATAGTATATCTTGCCATTCTTCAGCTATTTACCGTAATAGTTTCAAGACTATGGTGGAGCGGAAAAATAATTCCTATGGACATAGCAATGAAAAACTATATTTTTATTTTTTTAATAGTATTTTCATTAACAATTCTAGCTATTGGAATTATCTATAAGTTTAGAGGCAAGAATCTAATAAAAGTGTGCAATTTTAATAAAATAAGTGCAAAGAATTTTGGTCTTACCTTAGCAATCGGCGTTTTAATGGGCATATTTACTAGTTGTGTATGTAATACCAGCTTTATTTCAAAAAACATTCCGATTTTTAAGGACTATTTATTTGGTTCTGTGAATGGTAGCAGTAGTTTTATAGTATTTCTAATAGTTATAGCAGTAATGTTTTCTTGCGAAGAAATAATTTTCAGGGGCATTATTTTTAATGAATTTCTTCCTAATGTACCATTAGCAGTAGCAGTAATATTATCAACTGCTGTATATGGAATAATTAATATATTAACTATACATGTTGCAGTTGGTATGTATGCATTAGTAGCAGCTTTATTCTTTACACTAGCTTATATATTCGCTAATTCTATGTTTGCACCTATGATTCTCCAAATTGCAAGCATTTATGTTATAGCAATTGTCATAAAGACGGGAAGCTGGGATAAGGTTAAGGAGCTAGGTGATGGAGTATTAATATCAGTAGTAGCACTAACAATAATCTCTATGATGTCTATATACTATATTATGTATAAGAGTTATAAAAACAATAATAAAACAAAAAAAGCCATACAAAATAATTAGCTTAAAGTATTGACAAACAATTCAATAAGCATTGTACAGGAGTGAGGGTTACAAATGTTAAAATTAAACTTAGACGATCTTACAAAGAGTATTAAGGATATAAAAACAAGCTCTTTTGAAGAATCTAACAATAAGGATATTGCTATAATAGGCATGTCAATAAAGCTTCCTATGGCAGAAAGCACAGATGAATTCTGGAACAATCTAACAAATGGAAAGAATTGCATAACAGAATTGCCTAAAGGAAGAAAAGATGCTGCAGATAGCTTTCTAAGATTCAAAAGAGAAGACCCAAGACACATAAAATATAAGAAGGGGTCATACCTTGAAAGGCTTGATGAATTTGATTATAAATACTTTAATATTTCTCCTAGAGAGGCTAGTTTAATAGACCCAAACCAGAGGATTTTTCTCCAAACAGTAGTACATACCATCGAGGATGCAGGATATAGCTGTGATAAGCTTAAGGACAGCAGGACAGGCATATATTTTGGTTATGTTTCAGATTCAGCGTATCATAGGCTTATTGCTGAGGTAGAGCCTTCAGCAATAGGCATCTCAATACCAGGAAATATGGCTTCTATTATCCCAGGTAGAGTATCATATATATTGGATTTAAAGGGTCCTAGTATAATGATAGATACTGCTTGCTCATCATCTCTTGTTGCTGTACATACAGCATGTATGGCAATAAGAAATGGGGATTGTGATATGGCTATAGTAGGTAGCGGTAAGATGAATTTGCTTCCTACTGAAGATAATAATATGCTTGGCATAGAATCAAAGGACTATACATGTAAAGCCTTTGATGACAGCTCTGAGGGGACATGTATGGGCGAAGGGTACATGGCAATAATGCTAAAGCCTGCATCTAAGGCAGTAAAGGATAAGGATAACATTTATGCGATAATAAAAGGTAGTGCTGTCAATCAGGATGGAGCATCAATGGGGCTTACCGCACCTAATTCAATTGCACAAGCAGATGTTATTGATAGGGCATGGAAGGATGCTGATATAGATCCAGAGACTATTACATATATTGAAACACATGGAACAGGAACAAAGCTTGGTGACCCAATTGAGGTAGATGGAATTACAAAAGCCTTTAGAAGGTATACTGACAGGAAGCAGTTTTGTGGTATTGGCTCGGTAAAAACGAATCTTGGGCATCTTGATAGTGCTGCTGGATTAGCCGGAATGATAAAGGCAATATTGTCACTAAAAAATAAAGAATTGCCCCCATCAATAAATTTTAAGACTCCAAATAGAAATATAGGCTTTGAAAACTCCCCAATATATGTGAACCATAGGCATAATAAATGGAAAAGTAGTGAAGGTCCAAGAAGGTGTGGAGTAAGTGCGTTTGGTCTGTCGGGGACAAATTGTCATATTATTCTAGAAGAGGCTAGCATAAAGGAAATACCAAAGAGTAGTAGCGAAGGAGAATACATTTTAGCAATATCTGCTAAAAATGAAGGGGCATTAAAGCAACTAGTTGAAGAATACTGCAGTAGAATAAATGAGGGATTATTTGAAGGTATTTTGGATGACTTATGCTATACAGCTAATACAGGCAGAGTACACCATAGTTATAGAGTAGTCTTTGTGGGCAGGGATTCAAAAGAGCTTGGAAATAGGATGCACTTGTTTTTAGATAATAATAAAAATGATGAAGATAATGGTGTTTTCCATAGAGAATTCAGCAGTATCAATAGTAATAAAGAAAACAATAATAGTAAAGCGTCAATAGAGAATGAACAAAAGAGCTTGACTAGAAGTGCAAATGAAAAAATAAAGGAATATAAGCAGTGTAAGAGATTAACCAAAGAGTCATTTCTGATTTTAGATGAATTAAGCAGATTGTAAAGGGAGCTAATATTAACTGGGATGATTTTTATTTACAGCAGAATTATGCAAAAGTCAGTTTACCTGTATATCCATTTGAGAAAACAAGCTGCTGGGTCAAAGTGCCAGAGGTAGCATTAGAAAATATAGATAATAGTAGAAAGAGTAACAAAATTGAGATTAAAAATAAGCCTGAAGTAGTAATTGCAGGTAGAGATAATAATACATATTCGTTAACAGAAAAAAAGGTCGCTCAGGTTTGGGGAGAGGTACTTGGATTTGATAAAATAGATATCAATGAAGACTTTTATGACCTTGGTGGTGATTCAATAATAGCCACAGATATAGCGAACGGCTTAAGTAGAGCATTAGATGAGGATATAAAGGTAACTCACGTTATGAGAAGCCTTACAGTTAAAGCCTTTGCTGAGTTTTTTGATAAAGAAATAGCAAAAAATGATAGTATTATTCAAGAGGATGCTCTTATAAAGCCTATTGATAAAAAAGAATATTATGCCTTGTCTGCAGCTCAAAAAAGAATATATATGCTAGATCAGCTAAGCGATACTGGGGTATCATATAATATGCCTGTTGCTGTTATGGTAGAGGGCGATATTGATAAAGTAATGGTTGAAAATGTATTCAACAAAATAGTGGAAAGACATGAAGCATTGAGAACCTCATTTAAAACAGTATCTGGAGAGCCAGTTCAAATTATACACGATAAAGTTGATTTCAAAATGGATTTCATTGAAGCAAACGAGGATGAATTATCAGGTATAGTTAATAGCTTAATAAAGCCGTTTGATTTGACTAAAGCTCCTTTATTCAGAGCTGCTCTTATTAAAATTGCACAGAATAGACATCTGTTGTTTTATGATGTATATCACATTGTAGCAGATGGTTTTTCATTAGCTATTTTATTAAACGAATTTAAGTACCTATATCAAAATAAAGAGCTTCCAGAGCTAAGCTTTCAATACAAGGATTTTGCTGAGTATCACAATGATTTATTGAGTACTGACAAAATAAAAAATCAAGAGAAATATTGGCTGGAAAAGTATTCTGGGGAAATAAAAAACTTGGATATGCCGTTAGATTATAAGCGTCCAAAGACCTTATCCTTTGTAGGTAATTCTATTGAGTTTGAATTAAGTCCTGAAATGGTATCCAAAATGTATGATTTTGTACAAAAGAAAAAAATGACCATGAATACCTTTATGCTATCAACATATGCCTTGCTTATAGGTATGTATAGTAATCAAGGTAAGGTGTCAGTTGGAACCCTTGTAACAGGTAGAACACATGAAGCATTTCAACTGGTTGTAGGGATGTTTGTGAATTATTTGCCATTAATATTTGAATATGAAATGCAAGACTCATTTATGGAATACTTAAATAAATCCGGAGACATGCTTTTAGATTCTTTTGGCAATCAAGAGTATCCTTTTGACTTGATAGTTAAAAATACATCTTCAAAGCTAGATCGTTCAAGAAATCCATTGTTTGATACAGTATTTATTTTTCACAATGAGCTAAAAAGTGAAAATGATTTTAATATAGAAGGCTTGACGTTCCAGAATTATGATTTACAGACTAATTCCTCTGTGCTTGATTTTAAAATTGATACATTTTTAAAAAAGGACGGCGGAATAAAGTGCGTATTACAGTACAACACAAGTCTTTTCAAGGAAGAAAGCATGCTTTTATTCACTAAGCATTTTAGTTTATTGCTAGAGAAAGGTATAAATTCACACCAAGAGTTAATAAAAGATATAAATGTAATAGCTCCCGAGGAAAAAAGTACTATTGAAGAAAAAAGGAGAGTAAATAGCAATAATAAAATAAAAGCAGAGATTGCTATTAGTGCAACCTTCACTTCTGAGCCTATACAAGACTATATTGCTTGGTGGTGTGAACAGGCTGGTATTGAAGCAAATATTAGCTTTGCACCATATAATCAAGTGTTTCAGCAATTGCTTGACACTGAAAGTCTGTTGTCTAAGAATAAGGAGGCTAACCTTTTATTGGTTAGGGCTGAGGATTGGATTAGAGCTGATCAGTCTAGCGATGAGATTAAATGCAGGAAAATAGATGAAAGCTTTGATAACATGGTGGAAATACTTAAGGGCTATAGCAAAAGCACTCCCTGCTTCCTTTGTATATTCCCAGTGTCAACACATTTATCATTAAGCAGTATATTACTTGAGCATATAGAAGGTATAAATAGAAAATGGCAAAATGCATTAGAAGGATGTCAGAATGTATATACAATTGATTTTACTACACTAAATAAAGCATATTCTGTCAGAGAGGTGTTTGATAAATATAGAGATAGAGAGGGGCATATACCCTTTAGTGAGGAGTATTATGCAGCAATGGGTACTTATATTGCAAGAAAGCTTTGCTCCTTGCTTAAGCCACAGTTTAAGGTAATTGTCTTAGACTGCGATAATACCTTGTGGCAGGGCATATGCGGTGAAGAAGGAGCAAATGGAGTTACCATTAACAATGAATACTTAGCATTACAAAGATTTATGCTTGAAAAGTACAATTCGGGTATGCTATTGGCGATATGTAGTAAAAACAATGAGCAGGACGTATGGAATGTATTTGATAGCAATCCTCAAATGCTACTCAAAAAAGAGCATTTTGTTAGCTGGAGGATAAATTGGAAATCAAAAGCCGAAAATATTAAATCAATAAGTCAAGAGCTAAATCTAGGCATGGATAGCTTTATATTTATAGATGATAGTGCAATTGAATGTGCAATAGTCATTGAGGAATGTCCTTCAGTACTTACTATTAAATTACCAGAAGAAACAAAAAGCATTCCTGCGTTCCTAGAGCATATTTGGGCATTTGACATTTTAAAGGTAACAGACGCAGATAAAAGCAGGTCTAAACAGTATACGACAGAGAAAAAAAGGCAAGAAATACAAGGTAATAGTATCTCCTTGAATGATTTCATAAAGAGTCTTGAATTAAGGATGAGCTTTAACCAGATGGATAGCTCTCAAATCCAAAGGGTTTCACAGCTTACAATGAGAACAAATCAATTTAATCTTAGCACTATTCGTAGAACAGAGGCTGAGCTTAATGAGTTAATACATACAAACGGGTATAAATGCTGGGTAGTTGAGGTTATTGATAGGTTTGGAGATTATGGACTTGTTGGGGTTGTAATAACTAAGGAGCAGGAAAACAGCTTATTCATTGATACGTTTTTGTTAAGCTGCCGTGTGCTTGGAAGAGGGATTGAGGATGCTATAATATACAATATAGTTAGGTTTGCAAATGAAATAGGGTTAGACTATATAGAAGCAAAATTATATCCTACTGAAAAAAATAAGCCTTTTGTTGAATTTATTGAAAGAAGCAAGTGGGAGCAAATAGAGGAAATAAATAATAGTAAGGAGCATTATTACTCATATCTAATAAATACTAAGAGTGTTGATGATGTAACTAATTTAATAGAGTGTCATTACTTGAGTAATTTAAATAAATCGGATATACATACTGAAGCAGAAAACAACGATATTTCTTTACATCATATCGCTATAGCTGTTAGTGATATTGAGCTTGCAAAGGAAGAGTATTTAATAAAGGGCTTTAAATGTGGTGGAATTGTTCATGATACATTGCAAAACGCCTATTTGATGATGTGTACAAAGGATGGACATGATGCGGTGGAGCTGGTTGCACCTGTAAATAATGAATCTCCTGTGAAAAGAATTATTGATGAAAATGGCGAGATTCCTTATCATATGTGTTTCAAGGTTGATAACTGTCATAAGTATTTAGAAGATTTGAGGTATAACGGAATTGAATTCGTTGTAGTTAGTGAGAATAAAAAAGCAATACTATTTAACAATCAAGAGGTTACATTTATTAATATAACCGATTTTGGTTTAGTGGAAATATTAGAAAGCAAAGAAGAAAGCAGTAATAAGAAAAATAATAGCGGCTTGAACCTTAATACCTTACAAATTGTAACAGGAGACCATCAAAAGCCTACCAATTTCTTAAAGCATATGGGTTATATTCAAGAAAAAAGCATAGAAGATGTTACTAATAAGTTAAACATAATTTCCTTTTACAAATCGGGCAGTGGTAAGGTTGAGCTGGTTTTACCCCTTGATAATAGTAGCCAGGAGTATGCATTTCTCAAAAAAAATGATGCTAATCCCTATAGATTATATACAAATGAAGACGCCGGAAGTCTGGCGGTACTAAGTGATAATAATTGGAGTGTTGAACCAACAAATAAAAGCAACTTTTTGCATGAATTCTATTTAACAGCACTTAAATACTACTCTGCAAGTGATATTGTAATGCTTCCTAAAAAAAAGGGAGCAATTAATACATTATTAGCAGATGGCTATGAGCCCCCTGCTAATGAGCTAGAGGCAAAGCTAGCTATTATATGGCAGGATGTATTAGGTATAGAGAAAATAGGTATAAATAATAATTTCTTTGATTTAGGTGGTCATTCAATAAAAGCAACAGATTTAGTGTCAACGATATGCAAGGAGTTTAGTGTTGATATTAACTTAACCGACATCTTTAGGGCTCCTACTATTAGGAAGCTTGCTGAATGCATTTCTGGCTCCGATTCTAATGTTTTTGATGAGATTATGCCAGTTGAGCATAAGGATTATTATAGTATGTCTGCTACTCAGAAGAGAATATATCTTATTTATCAATTAAACAGTAAGGATACGAGCTATAATATCCCTGCGGCTGTAATGATTGAGGGAGAGATTGATAGAGAAAGATTTGAAAATGTGTTTAAAAAAATTATACAAAGACATGAGAGCTTAAGAACCTCGTTTAGAATAGTAGAGGGGGAGCCTGTTCAGATAGTACATGACGAAGTAGACTTTAGATTAGAATATATAAAGTCTGACATTACAAAATTAGATAGCGTTATAAATAGTCTGATGAAGCCATTTGATTTAGCAAAGGCACCGTTATTAAGAGCTTGCATAATAAGAATTGCAGAAGATAAGCATGTTTTATATTTTGAAATGCATCATATTATGGCAGATGGAGCTTCTTATGCGTTGCTGATAAATGAATTTGTTGAGCTTTACCAAGAAAAGGATATAACACTACCTGTCATTCAGTATAAGGATTATGCTGCATGGCATAATGAGCTATTGAGTAGTGATGCTATGAAAGCTCAGGAGGCTTATTGGTTAGAACAGTATTCTACTGGCTACAAACCATTAGAATTCCCCTTGGATTATAAAAGACCTCAAATACAGGTGTTTACAGGAGACAGAGTAGAGTTTACTATTAGTGAATTGCTGGTAGATAAGTTAAACAAGACGGCACAAAAGCAAAAAACAACCTTAAACACGATACTAGTTTCACTCTATTCATTGTTATTGCATAAATACAGTGAACAGGAGGAGATTGTTGTAGGTTCAGTTGTAGCAGGTAGAAGACATGCAAATCTTAGTAATGTAATGGGAATGTTTATAAATTTCTTACCAATCAAATTTAGGGTAGATAATGACAATACGATTGAGGAATTCTTAGAAGCATCAAGTAGATCTGTATTGGAAGCATATGATAATCAGGATTACCCTTTTGATATGCTTGTTGAGAAGGTAATGACAAAGGCTGAACGTTCAAGAAATCCCTTATTTGATACCATGTTCATTTTTCATAACGAATTTGAAGCAATTCAGGATACCAAGTTTGAAAACCTCAAAATCTCCAGTTATGAAATAAATACAAAAACCTCAAAGCTAGATTTCAAAATAGATGCATATCCAAGCAGTGGTAATCAACTAAGGTGTGTGCTAGAGTACAATACAAGCCTCTTAAAAGAGGAAAGTGTAAAGTCATTTATTGAGTCATTTAGAGGGTTAATATATAAGGCAGTGAGCGAGCCTCAACAAAGAATTAGTAAGCTTAAAATATTTAGTGATGAGGAACAGAGTAGTATAGAAAGAAAGAAGCTGTTAAATTCTGCAACTCAAAATACAGAAAATTTAGTTGTTAGTGCAACCTTTACATCAGAACCAGTTGAAGAGTATATTAAATTCTGGTGTGAGAAATTTAACATAAATATTAATGTTCAATTTGCTCCATATAATCAAGTGTTTCAACAGCTATTAGACCCTGAAAGTATACTTATGAAGAATAATGGAATTAATCTGTTATTAGTAAGGTTTGAGGATTGGTTAAGAGATAGCAAATTAACAGAGGAAGAACAATATTCCTTAATTGAAGAGAATTATGAAAAGCTAATTCAGATATTAAATACTAGCCACGGTCACATTCCAGTCCTCATAGGCATATTCCCAGTAGCTACTTACTTACCATTAAGTAAGGGAATGATTACATATATTAATAGTATGTACAAAAGACTAAGAGGAGCAGTTAATAGTAGTAAAAATATTTACATAATTGACTTTACTGAGCTAGACAGCTTGTATAGTGTTGTAGAAGTATTTGATTTGTATAAGGATAAGGAAGGACATATGCCATTTAGTGACGAATACTATGCGGCTATGGGAACATCTATCGCCAGAAGGATTTGTGCATGGAAGAGACAGCAATTTAAAGTAGTAGTTCTTGATTGTGATAATACACTTTGGAATGGAATATGTGGTGAAGACGGAGCTTTAGGAGTTAAAATAGACAGTAGCTTTGCAGAATTACAAAAATTCATGATTGAAAAGTATAACTCAGGCATGCTTATTGCACTATGCAGTAAAAACAATGAACAGGATGTCTGGGATGTCTTTGAAAATAATCCTGATATGCTAATGAAAAAAGAGCATATAGTTAGCTGGAGAATTAACTGGCAGTCAAAGGCTGAGAATATAAAATCCTTAGCAAATGAGTTGAATCTTGGTATGGATAGCTTTATATTCTTGGATGATAATCCTGTTGAGTGTGCGTTAGTCATGGAGGAATGTAAAGAAGTACTTACATTAAGAGTGCCAGAGGATACCACAAGTATACCAGCTTATCTTAAGCATATTTGGGCTTTTGACATATTTAGGGTTACTGAGGAAGATAAGAATAGAACAAAAATGTACATATCTGAAAAGAATAGAAAGGAATTACGCGATACTCAAATATCACTAAATGATTTTATAAAAAGTCTTGAGATTAAAATGAGTTTAAACCATATAGATAAGTCACAAGTAGAAAGGGTTGCACAGCTTACGCAGAGGACAAACCAGTTTAATCTAAGTACAAAGCGTTATACAGAAAATGACATGAAAGAATTAAGTGTAACTGAGGGCACAAAATGCTGGGTAATAGAAGTTACTGATAAATTTGGAGATTATGGGCTTGTTGGAGTTGTAATAACTAAGGAAAAAGAGAATATTCTTATGCTTGATACATTTTTATTAAGCTGTCGTGTACTGGGTAGAGGTGTTGAGGATGCTATACTAAGCAGTATGTGTAGATATGCTCGTGAAATAGGTGCTGAGTTTTTAGAGGCGTGCTTTTATCCTACGCAGAAAAATAAGCCTTTTGAAGAATTCCTGCAAAGAAGTAAATGGGTCAGAATGAGTAGAACTGACAGCTTTATTAAGTATAGGCTTAATCCATATGAAGCATATGAAGACACGGAAATGATTTGTAGCTATTATATGTCCTCATACAAAGAAGAGATAGGGCTACCAGAGGGTAAAGCTGAGAATCAAACAAAAACTGATAAGAGGATATCAGACATTCAAGCTACTGATGAGTATGCAATAAATCAGCTTATAAGTAGTATACAAGAGGTAGCTGCAGTAAAAGAATATGCTTGGGAAGTAAAAGAATATGAAAATGAAAAGCTATTACATTCAAATCATTTATTTGCTTTAAAGTACTTTACTGCAAAAAGAATTATGAATCTTCCAATACTAGAGGGTGGGGAAAAAGCTGGAATGACAGAGTATAAAGAACCCTCTAACGAAATAGAAAAAGGCCTAGTTGAGATATGGGAGATGATTTTTAATACCCAGAGTGTTGGGGTGAACGATAGCTTTATAGAGCTAGGTGGTAGCTCCTTAAAGGCTATAAGCCTTGTTACACAAATATACAAAAGGTTTAGTGTGGAGGTATCGGTATCCCTTGTAGATGTGTTTAACAATCCAACAATTGAATTATTAGCAAAATGTATCGAGTCTTCTACAAAAAAGGCTTATTATCAGATTCCTAAGACAGAAGAAAAGACATATTATCAGCTATCATCTGCACAAAAACGAATATATATGATGCAACAGCTGAGCCCTGATAGCATTGCATACAATGAACCAGCTATTGTTGAGATAGAGGGTATTGTTAATAAAAAGCTTTTAGAGGATACATTTTATAAGCTAATTCAAAGGCATGAATCGCTAAGAACGGCTTTTGTTGTATTTGAGGACGAGCCTGTACAAAAAATACATGAGGAAGTGGAGTTTAGTATTACATATACTAATACAACAGAAAATGATTTCAATAAGGAGGTTAATAGATTAATTAGGGCTTTTGATCTAGCAAAACCACCCCTTTTAAATGTAAATCTAATTTCAATGTCAGAGTGGAAGCATGTTCTGGTATGTAATATTCATCATATAATTACAGATGGAGTGTCCACGAGTATTCTTATTAGTGAATTTATACGTTTGTATAATGGTAAACAGCTCCCTGAATTAAGAATACAGTACAAGGACTTTTCTGAGTGGCAAAACAATCTTTTTGAGGCTGATAAAATTAGAAGCCAAGAAGAATACTGGATTAATAAGTTTTCCGGAAATATTCCTATACTTAATTTACCAGCCGATTATACAAGACCGCAGGAGTTAAATTTTGATGGGGCTACTCTAAAACAAAAAGCAGAAAAAGAGCTGGTTGAAGATTTAGAGAGAATAGTTGTAGAAACAGGTACAACATTATATATGGTATTACTTGCTGCTTTTAATATACTGCTTTCTAAGTACTCCGGACAAGAGGACATAATTATAGGCTCTCCTGTTGCTGGGAGACCGCACCCAGATCTTCACAACATAATTGGTATGT
>QKEK01000223.1 GCA_003251775.1 Clostridia bacterium
TAGAGGGGCTGTAAATGAGTGAGAGAGACTAACTAAAGAGGTGATAAATATAATGAAGCAAGGAACAAAGGTTGCTTTACTTATTATCTTAGATTTTTTACTATTAAATACATCATTTGCGTTTTCGTATTTACTTAAATATGATTTTAGCATAAAATCAGTGTTTTTTCTTTATAGTAAAAAAACCTTGATAATAATATTAATATCAGTTTTATTAAAAATTCTTTGCCTTGGCATATCAAAGCTATACAACAGTCTATGGAGGTATGCAGGAACCTATGAGATGTTATGCATATTCTCTGTAGTTCTAATTACAAACATGATTTTTTTTAGCTATAATTATGGAAATCAAAATATTGCCAAAAGCATTTTTATCATGTTGGTTTTTGTGGACACTTTTGTAATAGGAGGAACCAGATTTACCTACAGGATACTTAGGAAAATGAATAAGGGAGAGCTTGGCAGGAAAAAAGCTAAGAAGAAAGTAATGGTAGTAGGTGCTGGTGATGCGGGTGCTATGATTATCAGAGAAATTTCTATGCAGCCCCATCTCGAAAGCAGAGTAGTTACCATTGTTGATGATGACCCTAAAAAGCTAGGCAAAGAGATAAATGGTATTCCCATTGAAGGTAATAGGGATAATATAGAACAGCTTGTAAAGAAGAAGAGAGTAAACGAAATTCTTCTAGCATTACCTTCAGCAAACTCAAAGCAGATTAATGATATCTATTCCATATGCTCAAGAACCAAATGCAAAATAAAGATACTTCCATCTGTAGCACAACTAATTGATGAGTCAGTCATAACTCAAAAAATCAGAGAGGTTAAGCTAGAGGATTTACTTGGAAGAGAACCGATTAAGCTGGATAATAAAGAGGTTTCTCGCTACATAGCTGGAAAAATAGTATTAGTAACAGGTGGCGGAGGGTCAATAGGCTCAGAGCTTTGTAGACAGATAGCAGGATATATGCCCAAGCTGCTGTTGATACTTGACAACTATGAGAATAATGCCTATGAAATTCAAAATGAGCTATTAAGTAAGTATGATAGATTAAGGCTTCAGGTAGTTATAGCTAATATCAGGGAGAGAGAGCGGCTTGAGGAGGTATTTAAGATATATAAGCCCAATATAGTTTTCCATGCAGCAGCACATAAGCATGTGCCACTAATGGAGGAAAACCCCGTTGAAGCAGTTAAAAACAATGTGTTTGGTACATATAATGTAGCAGAGTGTGCTAATAAATTCAGGGCTGAGAAATTCGTATTTATATCAACTGATAAGTCCGTTAACCCTACCAACATAATGGGAGCTACCAAAAGAATGGCTGAGAAAGTGATTCAGGCATTTAATACAGTAAGCAAAACCGAATATGTTGCAGTAAGGTTTGGAAATGTTTTAGGCAGTAATGGTAGTGTAATTCCAGTATTTAAAAAGCAGATAGAAAGCGGTGGTCCTGTTACAGTTACACATCCCGAGGTGACCAGATTTTTTATGACAATACCTGAGGCAGTTCAGCTTGTATTAGAGGCTGGAGGGTTAGCCAAGGGAGGGGAAATATTTATTCTTGATATGGGTAGACCTGTTAAGATAATTGATTTGGCTAAAAACCTTATTAAGCTGTCGGGCTTAGAGCCTGATAAGGATATTGACATAGAGATAACAGGCTTAAGACCTGGTGAGAAGCTCTATGAAGAGCTACTGCTAAATGAAGAGGGGCTTTTGAAAACTGCAAATGACAAAATCTTCATTGCTAGACCAGTGCTTAGCGATTTTGCTTTTATTAACAGAGAGCTTGAGATATTAAGGGATGTAATTAATAAAAATTCGGAGGATATTATCAGCTATATGAAGGTAATTGTACCAACATATAAAAGTGCAGAAAATACTGGCTATGTTGATTTAGATAAGCTGAAGGTTAAAGTTATTTAGGAGGAATAATAAAAAGGATGTGAGCTAATGTACAGTAAAAAATACGATTGTAATAAGAACAAAGCATATTTTTTTGCTAAACGACTCATAGACATTATACTATCTCTTACAGCAGTTATAATACTGAGTCCTGTTTTTTTAGCTGTGGCACTTATTATTAAATTAGACTCAAAGGGGCCTGTGTTTTTTATGCAAAGGAGAGTCGGGAAAAACAAGGAGCTATTCAGAATTTTTAAATTCAGAACAATGAAAACAGATACCCCTAACGATATACCCACGCATTTACTACAAAGCCCTGATTTGTTCATAACCAGAATAGGTGGATTTTTGCGGAAGACAAGCCTTGATGAATTGCCGCAGATAATTAATATTTTAAAGGGAGAAATGAGCATTATTGGCCCAAGACCAGCCTTGTGGAATCAGATTGATTTAATTTTAGAGAGAGAAAAATATCGAGCCAATAGCGTTTTGCCTGGGCTGACTGGCTGGGCACAGATTAATGGAAGGGATGAATTACCAATTGAAGTTAAAGCTAAGCTTGATGGAGAATACATAGACAATATAAGTCTGGCATTTGATATTAAAATATTTTTTAAAACCATTATAAGCGTTCTAACAAGTGAAGGCGTAAAAGAGGGGCTGGGGGGATAGTATGAAAATTCTGATTACAGGTGATAACAGCTTTGTAGGCACTAGCTTTGATAAATGGTCAGAGCAAAAGGGTTCAATTAACCATATAGATACAGTGACCTTGAAAAACAATGAGTGGAAGGAAAAGGACTTTTCTGAGTATGATGCTATTTTTCATGTAGCAGCTATAGTGCATAAAAAGGAACATCCAAATATGAGAGGCTTATATTACAGCGTAAACAGGGATTTAGCCGTTGAGGTAGCAAAAAAGGCTAAAGCCTCTGGGGTAAGGCAGCTTGTTTTTATGAGTAGTATGGCTGTATACGGACTTGAGGGAGAATTGGATAAGAATATTGTTATTGATGAAAATACAGTCTGTAGCCCCAAAACAATATACGGTGAAAGTAAGCTAATGGCTGAGCATGAGCTACTTAGTTTAAGCAATACTAGCTTTAGTGTAGCTATAATAAGAGCACCAATGATATATGGGACAGAATGTCCAGGGAATTATGCAAAATTAAAAAAGCTTGTTAGTATAGTTCCTGTGTTCCCTTACATAGAAAATAAAAGAAGCATGATTAATATAGACAAGCTATGCTTTTACATTGATAAAATCATGTCCGAGGGCTTAAATGGTATTTTTCACCCACAGGATGACGAATACATCAGTACTCCTAAGCTTATTAACTTATATATGAAGGAGACAGGTAAAAAAATATATATGTCCAAAAAGGTTGGTTATCTGGTAAATAGATTTGGCTCTCGAGCACTTGTGTTTAAAAAGCTGTTTGGTAATTTGGTATATTCTAAGGGCTTACAATAACGCTGACACTATATCATTTTTTCTAAACAAGCTTTAGTAAATTCAAAAGAATTAGTTTTCAAGGAGTGAGAAAATGTCAGAGCTAGTCTCTATAATAACACCTACGTATAACTCAGAGAGGTATATTGAGGAAACGATATTATCAGTAATTGCACAAACTCACCATAATTGGGAGCATATAATAATTGACGATAGATCACAGGATAGAACAAAGGAGATTATAGAAAAATACGCATCAGTGGATAAGAGAATAAAGCCAGTCTATCTATCAGAAAATAAAGGTGTGGCGAATGCAAGGAATTATGGAATCTTAAATTCAAGAGGGACATATATTGCCTTTCTAGACAGTGATGATTTATGGAAGCCGTATAAATTAAAAACCCAGCTTGATTTTATGAAGCAATATGGATATGGGTTTACGTATTCATATTATGATATTATTAACGGCTACGGTACGAAGATAAAGGAGAATAGAGCGACACCGTTAAAGATTAATTATAAGAGGCTACTAAACAATAACCCTATAGGCTGTCTAACTGTTCTGATTAAAGCAGATGTTATAAAAAATCGCTTAATGCCAGTATTAAAGCACGAGGATTACGCTACATGGTTAAATATATTAAAGCATGATTTAGACTACGCATACTGTATTCCAGAAATTTTGGCATCATATAGAAGGATTAATACCTCTGTCAGCTCAAATAAGATAAAAACATTGAGTTGGACATGGAATATTTATAGAAACAATCAAGGCTTAGGCATAGCACGTTCAATGAAGCAATTAATTACCTTTATTGCATTAACTTCTGTAAAGTATATAAGATCATAGCTAAGGTGTCAGGGCATTTGAAGCCTTCTTTGATTTAGTAAATTTGCATTTATGTAAAAAATGATGAGGTATTGTTTTTGGAGGAAAAGATGAATCTACAGGTATTGGTATCTACGATGTATCAGAGTGATAGCTATCTATACAAGAAAATGAACATAAAAACAGATTCAGTAATAGTGAACCAGTACGAGGGAAAGGAAAAAATAGTTACAGAAAAGTTTAATAATTGTATATTAAAGATGGTGTATACAAATGACAGAGGCTTAAGTAAAAGCAGAAATATGGCAATAGCACATGCTACAGCAGATATTTGTATTTTGGCTGATGATGATTTGGTTTATAATGATGAATACCCACAGCTCGTAAGAAGTGCATACGAAAAATACAAAAATGCAGATATAATAGCCTTTCATGTAAGAAGCACAAACAGCTCCAGACCTACATCAATTATTAGTAAAAGCAAGGTAGGCTTTTTAAGCTCAATGAAGATATCATCCTTTCAGATTACCTTTAGAAGAAAGAGCATAGTATCAAAAAAGCTTCAATTCAATTCCAGCTTTGGAGCGGGTGCAAGATATGTCTGTGGGGAAGAAAACATTTTTTTAACAGAATGCTTGAGGGCTGGGCTTGAAATAAGGTATGTGGATAGTGAAATTGCAACGGTTAATCACAATGAGTCTACGTGGTTTAAGGGCTTTGATCATGAATACTTAAAGACAAAGGGAGCAATGTTTTATGAAATGAAGCCACAGCTTTCCTTATTCCTTATTGGTCAGTATGCACTAAGAAAGGGGCGGCTATATAAGGAGACTATGAATAGTAGACAGGCATTAAAATACATGATAGAGGGACTTGTAGAGCATAGAAAAATAAAAAGCTTGAGTTGAGGTATGACATGAATAATAAAGAAGCTACTAAAGTAATAAATAAAACTATTCACTACTGCTGGTTCGGAGGTAATGAAAAATCTGAATTGATACTAAAATGTAAAGAAAGCTGGAAAAAAGCATTACCTGATTATGAAATAGTTGAATGGAATGAGAGTAATTTTAATCTAGATGAGTGTAACTATTGTAAAGAGGCATATAACGCAAAATATTATGCCTTTGTTTCTGATTTTGCAAGATTCTATATTTTATATAATTACGGAGGAATATATTTAGATGTTGATGTAGAGGTAGTAAGACCCCTTGACAGATTTTTATCACATGAGGCATTTATGGGCTTTGAGGCATCAAATAGGGTTGCACCTGGCTTAATCGTAGGCTCAAGGAAGGGTAATTCAATAATAAAGGAGATTTTGGATAGCTATTATCTCAAAAGGTTTGATTATGGCGATGATAACTATAATCTTACTACAGTTGTTTCATATACTACTGAGATACTAGTTAAGCACAAGCTAAAGCTAAATAACAAATATCAGGAGCTTGACTATATTACCATTTATCCCAGAGCCTTCTTTTGTCCTATCTCATTTAATGACAATAAGGAGTATTTTACCAAGGATACCTATACAATACATCATTATGCTGGAACATGGCTATCTGCTGAACAGAATGAGCGAAACAAAAGTAAAGCATGGAGGATTATCTCTCCACTATTGCTGGCTATAAAAAGAGGAATTATCAGGATAGCTGGAGAGAGCTTTTTTTATGTCATAAAGGCTAAGGTAAGGAGATATATATAATGTGTGAAAAAGTGTACGAAAAAAAGCTTACAGTTTTTACTCCAACATACAACAGAGGATATATACTCGGAAAATGCTACGATAGTCTATGCAAACAAACAAGTAAAGACTTTGTGTGGCTAATAGTCAATGACGGCTCAACCGATAATACTGAGCTTCTTGTGGGTGAATGGATAAAGGAGAAGAGGATTGATATACAGTATATAAAGCAATGCAATGCAGGAAAGCATGTTGCTCATAATACAGGCGTTCTTGCCTGTAAAACAGAGATGTTTATTTGTGTAGATTCAGACGATTATTTAACTGAAAATGCAGTATATGAAATACTTGAAGCTTGGGAACAGGTTAGTTCAGACGAGAGCTTGGCAGGCTTTATTGCACTTAGAGGTTACTCTGAAAAAAGGCTTATGAGTACAGAATTGCCACACAGTACAAAAAAATGCTCTATTTCTGAATTGTATATTAAATACGGCTTCAAGGGAGAAACAACTCTCGTTTTTAAAACAAGAATACTAAAGGAGTACCTTTATCCAGTATTTGAAGGGGAGAGGTTTGTCACTGAGGCAGTAGTATATGACCAGATTAGTCAGAAGTATAAAATGCTACTGCTAAATAAGGTCTTCTATCTTGCAGCATATTTGGATGATGGGTATACTAACAACATTAGAAATATACATAAACAAAACAAGAAGGGCTATTTATTTTATTTAATACAAAGAATTAGATTTTCCAAAACATTCAGAGAAAAGTATCTGGCATATTCGTATTATTTAGCAGGCTGTATATCAATAGGTAAAACAGCAAATTACAGGACAATAGAAAGCTTATATATGTGCCCTTTATGCTTACCTAAAGCGTTGGTCATTTATATAAAGCCATTTTTAAAGGATTTATTTTTTAAGGCAGGGTTATTAGGTTATGAAAATTAGCATTATAATACCAGTATTCAATAGTCAACGCTATATAGGAAGATGTATTGAGAGTATATTAAATCAAACACATAAGGATATAGAGATTGTTTTAGTTAATGATGGTTCTAAGGATAGAAGCGGAGAGCTTTGTGAAGAATATGCACGAAGGTATGCAGGTGTAAAGGTTATACATAAGCAAAATGAAGGGCCGTCATCTGCACGTAATTCTGGCTTAGGTGTAATAACTGGAGATTACGTGGGTTTTGTCGATTCAGACGATTGGGTGGAGGAAAGCATGTATAAGGCATTGCTTGAGTCAGCATGTGATGATGGGTCAGATGTTGTATGCTGTGGGTATAAGGTTGTTGACAATAATAGAATAAAGAGCTATGTTCCTGTATGCAGAAAAACAAAAAGCTATTTGTTAAACAAGAAGGAGCATAAAGAGTTGGTATATGAAATGTTCATTAACAGCCAAAACGGTCTATTCTGTATATGGAACAAGCTATATAAGGCTAGCTTAATACTGGAAAATCATATATTATTCCCAGAAGATAAGATGCTTGCAGAGGATTGTGAATTTAATTTAAGTATTCTGAATAAAGCGACAAAATATACTTTTATTCCCAATTGCTATTACAACTATTTCATGACTACCAGTAGCTTGACTAGAGGGTATATTGAAAATTATTTTGAAAAGCATTTGGGATGGCGTAGTATTCTTGAGAATAATATTCCTAAAGAGTATGTGTTTGCAGAGAAAAGCACAAGAATACTAAACAGCATGACTATACATGAGATTATTTATGCAATTAATCAAGAATTATTGTTTAATGAAGATTTAAGCGTTAGGGATGTATTAAAGACAAGGCTTAATAATCAGATTATAGAAGAGGCCTTTGAAAAATATAAGCTTATGAATATAACCAGTATAAAAAGCTTAACAGATAGAATTTACTATACTTTATTATCAAAAAAAATGCTTGTGCTATACCATGTGCTTTTCAAATCAATGAATTATTTAAAAACAGTATACCGGGGTGTATTTGCTTTTTACGCTTCTGTAAAAGGCTTAAATAAGAGCCAATATACTCAATAAGAGCTTGCAGAAAAGGAGTGGTTGTTTGAACATACTAGTTTCAGCGTATTTAGACAAAAATATTGGAGATGATTTAATGATAAAGGTACTAGCCAAAAAACTATCTGGACATAAAGTGCATCTTATATGCACAGATAGAAGCCTGTTTGTTCCCTTTGAAGGGCTCAATAATATAGAGATGGTGACACCGCCTAATTCATTAATCAAAAGGCTTGAATTTTATAAGCAGT
>QKEK01000124.1 GCA_003251775.1 Clostridia bacterium
TTCTTTTAATACTTTCTTTTGTCTTTTTAGTTTAGATATTCTATTTTTAAAAACCTTTGATGATTTTCTACACCCATTTATGGTATTTTCTAAATTTAACCTGTATTCATACATCAAAATAGCCTCCAAGACATCTGAAGGTCTAATCTCTTTTCCTCTTAATTCATCCACTATTTTATGTGCTAATTCACTGTCAATCATATCACACCTCCTCTGGTTGATAATAAGATAATATCACAGTTGGTTTATTTTGTCAATAGCCTTTTGATAATTTAATGAAAAATCCTCACCAATATACTTAGTGAGGATTCTGTCCATGTCTTTTTGGATAGGATGGTAATAGAAGAGGTTTGACATTCTTATTTTAAATATTATTAGGATTAGTTCTTTCACTTAGGGTCTCCTATTTTAACTAAGAGGGAAGAAGTATATCCTTCCCTCATTTTATTTTATTTTATTCTACAGGGGCATAAACTCTCTTTTTGAAATCGTGTTCTCTTTTTGGTTTAGACCATCCAGTTTCCACCTCAGTAAAAAATCCCACAGTCCTTGTATGATGAACAATGTTTGTACTCGCACATTTATTACATTGGGTAAGATTAGCAAATGTAGTACTTCCACAATCTTTACACACACTATATACAGGATTTAAAGAAAAGTGTTCACATCCAGTAGCTATTGCATGCTGAATAATCTTTTTATTCTGTGATGGGGTTGTCCTTTCTGATAAAGAAAAATGAACTATACCACCTCCAGTATAAAACTTATTAAATCTGCCATCAGCTTCCATTCTTTCCCATATTGTAGCATCTTCCCACATAGGTATAAACTGATTTGAGAAAAGCTCATAAGGCACATTTTCTTCGCCTAAAAGTATCTTATTAACGTTAGGAATTCGGTGAGAGAACGACTCGGCAGGAATTTCTTCGACATTCACAGGCATACTATATTTATGAGCTAATTCAAAAGTAAGTTTATTTATATGTTTTAACACAGTCTCTATAAATAGGTTTTTATCTATTTTATACTTAACTTCAGCCACATTACTTGCCTCAACAATACCCAACACACCAAATGTAGAAAACATTCTAGTCATATCAATATATCCTCTAGTGATAAAAGGTTGTTTTCCTTTCTTCTCTAAATATAATATCAACTCTCTATGAGCTTTAAGAACCTTACAAGAGTCGTCTAGCTGGGAGGTGACTTCTGTTAGATATTCTTCTAAAGTATCCTTCATCTTAGCTATTCTAAAATAATCCAATGTCACAACTCTATGAGAACCTAATCTTCCAATTCCTCCACCACCAAAGCTATTAGCCTCTGCTCCCAAAGACAACATTTCTTCGGAACTTAACATCCTACAGTTATGTGTAATAACTCCATTTGGTAATGTAAAATAGGGTTCGTCATTTTTTGTTATTTCAAAACAATATACATATTCTTTATCATATTCAACTTCTCTTATAGAGTCAATTTTAAAATACGTATTCCCATTATATCTTCTATAAACATTCTGCATACTTCTCTTATTTTTTGGTGTATACCATCTAATACATTGTACTACAAAATTAGGGGTAAACGTTGGTTCATCTCTAAATTGTCTAACCTCTCCTCTTCTATCATCTTGGTCTATTACTGTAATAAGCCCTAATGTAGTACAAAGAGCCTCTAAGTCATCTCTTAGTCCTTCTGAGGTTGTATATATTCTGTTACTATTACCTCCATCTGTTGCGTAAATTCCATCAAGAATCCCTTGTCTAAATTCCACAGTTTGTTGTAATGCATTTAAGTTTAATCTTTTTACATTACAATATCCTCCAGAAACCCACTCATCTATAAAATCTGCTACATTTTTATCTGATGTGTTCATTTTTATAACATTGTTTTTATCTGGTCTTATTAACCAACCCTTACCAACTTGCTCAATAAAAGGAGATAAATGCTCTACTTTATCCTCATTCATAGATAAAACTGTAGTAACGCTGTTAGTTCCAGGCTTTCTATAAATGCTTCCATCACCTAGATATGCACCAATTAAAATCCCTTGTTCATATGTTAGACTCATATCATGTTCTGTTACTTCATAGGATTTAGATGTATTAAAAAGTAAGTAATCTTCTTCTGTTAATTCATCTGCTCTTTTATCTTTTCCTCCTAACACAGGAAATAGGTGGTCTTCTGTAGCAAGCATACATTTTTTATTTTTAGTAATTATTTCAAACATTTTTTTATCATTTCTTGGAACTTTGACTGTTTTACAAGAATTCCATGAACCATCTTGGAATACTGTTAAATTACTTTTATATCTCCAAGGTCTTTCTACTATTTCTTTGATGGGCAATAATTGTACACCATTTGTAGCATCTTTTATTAATACAGGAGTATCCTCATCAAAACAGCAACTTGCATCTTTTGAGTTTTCTGATACAAATATATTGTATCTAAATATCTCTTGTTCAACTATCTCATCTAGGAAATTTTTATCTATAATATTACCTTCATCATCCTTGGTTATATTTATAGTGGACACAGGGAATCTGTACATTATACCATTCTGTGTAGGGTCTCCTGCTGAGAAAAAATCCATGTATATTCTTTGTATCTCCATTAAGAATTCTGCTATGTATTCAGAGTCAGTTTCATCAAAATAATAACTGAGGTCTATTGCTTTCTGCATGTTCTTAGGTTTATCAAAAATAGACAAGTTAGTGAAAGGACTCTCAGCAGACCCACTCCTAGTTAAAGAATTCATAGAATGAACAAAACTCTGAAAGCTATTTTCTATATATTTTCTTACAGCAGGGTCTTTTAATTGCTCTAAAGTAATTCCTTCTCTATCCATTAACATTTTAGCTGAGTCTGTAAAAAAACTAGCAATAGCAATAGCTCCTGCTGTATGATTGGACATTGTGTGTACAGTTTCTATTAAGGCACTTATATAGGCTCTTAATGTTTTTGGTGGTTTGGAGTGCAGCTGACCCCATGCTCTTCCTTCAAGAACTATCATAGAGAAGTCTCCTGCCCAACAATAAGGTAAAAGTATTTGAGATGAATCTGCTAATCCTAGTGAATAATCATACATCATTCCAGATAACCTTTTGGCTTCCTCTTTCCCATATAACTTCTTCAGACTTCTATACAAATATCTATATCCTATTAGTTTCTTCTGACTATTAACTGCCTCAATAAAAGTTGCCCCAACTCCTGTTTCTCCTTTATTACTATTATCATCAATACTTTTATCAGAAATAATTTCTGCATCTATCATTTCTTCCATTCTTGCAATAACATTAAAGTTTTCTGGGTGTAGTCCATGAATCTTTAGAATTTCATCTACCTTGTAATCTCGTTCGTTTGCAGAAATTTCTGGATGATTAACCTTTATTCTTGCTGACAAAGCCTCTCTAATCTCTTTAATTGCCTGTTCTGTTTCACTGTTGTTGTGTAAAATCACTTGTTTTCCTCTCTTTTAAATTTATATACACCATTAATACTTAATGGTTTTAAGTTAGTATCATATAATTCTTGATTTGTAGATGCAAAAATCATATAATCATCTGTTTTAATAGTTTCTTGTTTTAGTTCATGTTTATATAATCCTGTTTTAATAAATGTAAATCCATTGATGTTTTTATTTTTTATATAATCTATATTATTGCCTGTATAAATCATTATGTCAAAGGAATCCTTATAGTCTTTTAGGAATTTATTTATGAAATCTAAATTTCCATTCTCTTCTAATAAAGGCTCTCCCCCAACAAATACAATTTTATTAGTTCTATTTCTTTTACATGCTAATAATATAGGTTTAACCATATCTTCATATTGTATATTACCTTTTTGTATTCTTTGCAAAGATTTATTTTGGCAATATTTACAATTGAAGAGGCAGCCTTGTAAGAATACCTCTACAGCTAAACTTTCTGCATCTGGATAATCGTGCCATGTGGCTGTTATTTCTGCTATTCCTTGATACAACAATCCTCTCCTTTCCTCCTCATTTTTAGAGGAGGCATACTTCTATTATACCACACCTTGAAAATTAATGTACCCCATAATCTACACCCTCAATCTGCTTTTTATTCACACTTATCTTTAAAACAACCCCATCCAGTTTCCCATCCTCAGTCTTATTCTCATAAGTGAACATCCTAATCCACCCATCAACCTCATCATAATACACCTTTTCCCCCCGAATCACATACTCTTTCCCTGTCTTACCTACAATTTTCACTTCTTTCCTCCATTATTAAACAAAGAATCACTGATAGGTGTATTAACTAACACACAATACTTCCGCTCTTTTCTATCCCAAAGTTCTACAGCAACATTACCAAAACTCTTAAATGTATCTGTTATCAACCTCGATTCTATGTAATCACTGCACCATATAATAGTATTATTCTCCTTATCACAACAAGGACATCCATCACCTATAATCTCATCAAGGCAACACCCACATCCTAACAAAGAAAACCTCTCATACTCTTCACAATACACTGAAGCCTTTGCTGTCTTAAATGCTACGTTTAAATCATTCTCTACATCTCTCATTTTCTATTTCTCCCTATTTAAATAATCCACATACTCATCAAATTTCTCAATACACTCTTCCAATGTGGTAAATCTTTCTCCTAAATCTTGACTACATTCATTATAGAATCCAAATTTTCCTGTTTTTGTATCTATAAACATATGTTTTAGACTTCTAACATTTGTTTCTTCATTTAAATTCTTTTTCACTTCCAAAAAATCCTCACTTATACTAGTTGTTAAAGGAAATATAGGACACATCTTAGATTCTTTATCCTCTATATACTCTTCCCATGCTTTTAGAATTTTCTTCGCCACATCTGTATATATCATAACAGGTTTTCCTTCTATATAGACTGTCATTTGAGAATGAGTATCTTTATGTGTTATACATGAAACCTTTTCTAAATCCAAAACAATCTCATTATACTTATATATCCTTAACATATTTAAGAGCCTCCGACCCAGAGTAAAATTTACCCTCATGCTCTAGGATAGGTAATTCCATCATCCCTGTCTTTTGAGCCACTTCCATTGTTTCAGCACCCTGTAAATATGTGTATACATATCCTTTAGTGTCTAACATCTTCTTTACAAGGATACATTTTGAGCACCCTACATTTCCATAAACTTTAATCATTCCTTATCTCCTCCTAATTAATTCTTGATAATATTCATATAATTCTCTATTTGCTTGAGCCTTTGTAGTAAATCTTCCGTAAACATCATCTGTGTTTCCTTCTGTATAATAACCATAACCTAGCTCATCTTTAAACACTCTTCTATTTGTTGCTATGTTTATATGCCCTGTATTTCTTAAATACCTCTTTTCTTCATTTGATAATCCTACATCTAATCTAAATGGTATCCCTGAAATAAGTATTCTACCATATAAATAATCTACACAAGCTATATTAGGGACATTGTATCTAAGTTTACTAGGTTTTAAATGATTCTCTATCTTTTGACATATACTTCTTAATATCTTATCATCTCCATCATATATCATCCTTATACTCCTTTAGTAGTACTGTCATAATTAAGTAAAATATCCTGCCTAGAATACATAAAACTAAGATACCAAATATAGGATTTACTGTAAAACAAAACCATGATATAGTTAAGAAAACGATAGCTAATACTATGCAAATGGTAGAATAAAATAAAATAAGCATGATGCTAAATACAATTACAAGGATATCTTCTATCATCTCTTCCTCCTAATTTCCATTTTTTAAACCTTCCAAGTGCCTGATAAGTAAATCTATAGCTTCAATATTTTTAAACTCTAATGTAAGTAGAGGATTATTTTCTTCTAAAACTTCTAAGGCTGTTTCTTTTGTTATATGTTCATCTCCATCATATACTCTATCTAATTGAAAAATAGATATAGCCTTATTTTTAGTTTCTTCATTCACACCTCTTGCTATCAACTTATCTCTGTTGAATACTATATTCATCTCTTTCTCCTAACCTTCCCACACCATATACATTGTATATAAGTACACATATAATATGAATCATACCAAGTGATATAATCATGTCTACAAAATAATCTTTTAATAAATGCTATCATATATTCTTATATTCCTCAAATAACTCTAAAGCGATTTTTAGTTTATCATAACCTAACCTAGCTATTACCTTATTCTTAAACACATCTATAGGAGTTATTTCTTTAGCTGATTCAAACTTCTCTAGGTTTATTATATACCATTCATCGTTACAATCATTCTCTATAATATAACCTCCAAAGTATTCACAAATTCCTTTCATAATTTCAATAGAATTACGCCATAGACTTAAAGATAAAAGAATACCTTCTATGTCATAGTCATTTTTTGCACAAGCATTAAAGTGACAAGACATTAAACGTTCATCTTCTCCATCTACAAATCCTATCTGGAAAAAAGTATCAGAACCTGTAGTATATACTGTTACATCTTCATATTGTGCCTTTAAGTAATTCACTAACTCTACTAATGTTACATCCTTTCTAATAATTGCTTTTGTATCTACACCCATATTATCTACCTCTCTTTATTATGATTATTACATACTTTATTACATTTGTCAATAGTCTAAGGATAAAAAAGCACAGAACTTTTATATTCTGTGCTAAATGAAAGAATGTTTACCTTTTTGAACAAGGATTTGTTAGATTTGGTGACCACCTCCCTCTTATACAACTATTGCTGTACGTGTCGTTGAAGTTATATTGTTACTGCATGGTGACTTCTTGTTTTATCTTTTCTACTGTCTGCCTGTACTCTAAATATTCGGGGTCTTGACTGTTTGCAATCCCCAAGTTGATTAGTTTGTATTCGTCGTCTATAGAGTATATCTCTCTGATAGCTGATACTATTTTAATATCCCTTTGTTTTGCTAATTGCTCTAGATTATATGAGTCCCAATCAAAAGGAGTTTCTATATGTTTACCATCAACTATTTGATACCTTGGTTGTCCCGTAGGTAACATATAAGGGTTTAAATCTGTCTCTGATACATAACAGCCCTCTGTGTTATCAGAACCTATTCTCTGACCTACTATATAATTTTCTTCATTCAATAAATATAAATACATTTGTTATTCTCCTAATCCACTCTAAACGAACAAAACAATGATATATATGCATTAATGTCTGATGGGTCATTATAATAAGGATGCAAAATACCATTTGTCTCAATAAGTATTATTCCGTTTTTGTATGTGTCTGGTGATGACTGTGCTCCACCTACACCTGCAATTTGCATCCTACTAGGTCTAAATCTTTCTGGCAAAACAAATGCATTTGAACCTTGGCTACCTCCCACTATCAATCCACGTATAAAAACTACTTTACCCTGTTTATATACAAAAACATTCCATTCAGAAGAAAGAGGTGCCCAACCATTCAAAAAAGAAGTAATCTGAAAAACCTCAACCCTATCCTTCTCAACCCACCCAGTTGCACTAACCCTCTCAATAGTAACTTCCTCATATTGACTTGTTAAAGTGATAGAGGAAGAACTATTAGGGAATGTGTGAGTTGCAGGTAAGTTGATTGTTATTGTACCTACTGTAGCAGATATTTTTCTGATAACCTTCATCTCACCTAATTCAAGTTCAGGAACAGTAATCGTTGCTGTCCCTACATCTACATTAACTGTTTTCTCAACACCTAAAGTATGATTTCCTGTAACTGTCAACTCTCCAACAGCTAACTCACTTGTATACCTATATACTCCATTCCTATAAATCCTATTATCATATTGACTTCCTTCAATTGGAAATGCCATAATTTTTCACCTCTTTATTTAGTCTTACTTATATTATAGCATACTTGGAATTTTTACATCTCTTCATTATAGTATTCCTCTAAATCCTCTCTCAGCAGTATAACATTCTCCAAACAATCTACTAAAATCTTCTGAGCTTCTTTGTCATTCTTAATCACATCTCTCTCACCTTCTGTGGTATATGACAAGTAATCAGAAAGATTTAGTAAGGTGGTGAACATAATATTATTAGTTCTTACCAACAAATCATAATCCTCTACAGAACAGTTAATAAAATTATCCACTGTAGC
>QKEK01000150.1 GCA_003251775.1 Clostridia bacterium
ATAGCTTTGAGTATGTAGTTATTGAGGTAAATCCAAGAGTTAGTCGTTCCTCTGCCCTTGCCTCTAAGGCTACCGGATACCCAATTGCCAGAGTAGCTGCCAAAATTGCTATAGGCTTAACACTAGATGAAATAAAAAATTCTGTAACAAAAAACACATACGCTTGCTTTGAGCCATCTTTAGACTACGTTGTAACAAAGGTTCCCCGTTGGCCCTTTGACAAATTTGTTAATGCCGACAGAAAGCTTGGTACACAAATGAAGGCTACTGGAGAGGTAATGGCCATAGGACGCACCTTTGAAGAATCCTTATTAAAGGCTATTGATTCACTTGATATAAAGCTTAATTATCAGCTAGGTCTAAAGCTGTATAATCAGAACACGGTAGAAGAGCTAAAGGAAATAATGAAGAACCCTAAGGATGAAGGAATATTTGCAATCTTTAAAGCATTACAAAAGAATATTACAATAGAAGAAATATCAGAAATTACTAAAATTGACTTATTCTTCTTGAAAAAACTTGAAAACATTGTTAAGGTAGCAGAAGAAATAAGACTTGCTGGTATCGCTTTTTTAGACTACGAGCTATATCATAAAGCAAAGCAAATCGGATTTGGAGATTCTTACATTGCTAATCTTATTAATGTAAATGTAGACACTATTCTTGATTTGAAGCATACAAGGTTTCCACTTAACCCTGTATACAAGATGGTTGACACATGTGCTGGGGAATTTGAAGCCGTCACCCCTTATTACTACTCAACCTATGATGATATAGATGAAATGAAATATACAGAAACGCCAAAGGTACTGGTTATTGGTTCAGGTCCTATCAGAATAGGTCAAGGAATCGAGTTTGATTATTGTAGTGTACACTCTGTAAAAACACTACATGAATTAGGATATGAATCCATAATAATTAACAACAACCCTGAAACTGTAAGTACTGATTTTGATACCTCTGACAAGCTTTATTTTGAGCCATTAACAAAAGAGTGCGTACTCGATATAATTAATAAAGAAAAGCCACTAGGAGTAATTGTTCAATTTGGCGGTCAGACCTCAATTAATCTTGCTGCACCACTTAGCAAAGAGGGCGTCAAGATATTGGGTACAACTGTCGAAAGCATTGATGTTGCTGAAGATAGAGAAAAGTTTTTAAAGCTACTTGAAAAGCTACAAATACCTATTCCAATAGGTGCAACAGTCTTTTCATTTAGTGAAGCAAAGACTGTTGCTAATAGAATAGGCTATCCAGTACTTGTAAGACCTTCATACGTTTTGGGTGGTAGAGCTATGGAGGTAGTATACGATGACAAAACACTAGAAGAGTATATGAACATGGCTACAGATATTTCAAAAGAACACCCCGTTTTGATTGACAAATATATTATAGGTAAGGAATTAGAAGTCGATGGGATTTGCGATGGAAGTGATGTTTTGATTCCTGGTATAATGGAGCATATAGAGCGTGCAGGAGTACACTCTGGAGACAGCATTGCTGTATACCCGCCCCAGACAATTAACGAAGAGATAATAGAGAGTATAGTAAAATACACCAAGCTTCTTGCAAAAGAATTGAAGGTAATTGGTCTATTCAATATACAGTTTGTGTTGGACCAAAACAATAAGTTATATGTTATTGAGGTTAACCCTCGTGCTAGCAGAACAATCCCTGTTTTAAGTAAAATTACAGGTGTACCTATGGTTAAGGTTGCAACAAACCTCATCATGGGCAAGACACTAAAAGGCTTGGGTCTACCTACAGGACTTCTTATGGAAACTGAATTTATTGCTGTAAAGGCACCAGTTTTTTCATTTTCAAAACTAAGATCAGTTGACACCTTCTTAGGACCTGAAATGAAATCTACAGGTGAGGTTATGGGGGTTGATAAAACCTTCTCAAGAGCCTTATTCAAAGCCTTTGTTGCTTCTGGCTTAAACCTACCGAAAGGCGGTAATGTTTTAATTTCAGTAACAGACAGAGATAAGGATGAAGCAATTGATATTGCACAAAAGCTATCAGAGCTTGGATTTTCATTATTTGCTACTGACCACACCTACACTCACTTAAGCAATAATGGTTTTTCTGTACGATTAATATCAAAGGTCACTGTGTGTGATCACATAAAGCAGAATAAACTAAGCCTTATAATAAACACTCCTACTAGAGGGAAAATTCCAAGTAGACAAGGCTTTTCTATACGACGTACAGCAATGGAGTTTAACATTCCATGCTTAACCTCACTTGATACGACAAAAGCTGCTCTAAGTATTCTAGAGCAAATTATTACTAACGAAAAGAATGAAATTTACTCACTAGATGAGTATTCAATAATGAAGTTATAACACATTAATGATAATTAAAAGAATTAATTTACTAGTGAAAAAGAGGACTTGGCATTTTGCTTCCAAGTCCCTCTTTATTTATAGATAAGCTGGTTATTCTATCGTATATTCTCCATAGCCGTCCTTATTAGCATCACTACCCTGTGAATTCTGTTGTGACTGCTGGTTTTGATTATTAACTCCTGCTGCGTTTTTAACAGTATTCGTCACATTGTTAAATATTTTGTTAACATCCACTTCTTCTCCCTGCACCTTCTTAATTCTTATTCTGTAGCCTAGAATAAAACATAAGCCAAGACCAATAAAGACTATCCAAAGTGCTGATAAGAAAAGCACAAAAAACAGTATGGGTAAATTTATAATAGTACCTTTTGCTTTACTTTCAACAATTACTCTTGTATTACACCCTTTTTTATATAATGAAGTAAGCATATCGCCAAAGCTTCTCCCATGCTGTTTCTGATATTGATGGTAGTACCCACCATGAGGAATATTTACATTATGACTTCTTTCAAAATCAACAATCGCTTCAACAATGTTACCATTATATTTTTCGAGTAAAGTTTTAGCCTCTTCATAACTACAATTCGTTCTCTTTCTCATCTGGTCTATCAATTCTAAAGAAATATTCATATCTAACCTCCAACCTAACTAAAATTCAACTTTGACTATAAGCTTATTATAATGCTACATAATTAAACGCTTCTTAAACAAAAATTAGAATTTGATTAAAAAGGTAGATAAAATATATCGCTTGTTTATGCTGATTTCTTAGTCTTTGCTTGGGTTTTTTTAAATAAGCTACTGAGAACTGGAACTAGCATGGAAACTCCAATTATTATCATCCAATGTGTATATTCTAATGCTACTGTCTTAAAAATAAATTGTAGTACAGGAAGATAAACCACTGATAAAATTATAATTAAAGAGCATGCAACTGCACCTATGAGCCAATAATTGTTTAATAGCTCTACCTCAAATATACTCTTATCTTCTGATTTACATTCAAATACATGAATAAGCTGTGTCAGTACAAGAGTAACTAAAGCCGCAGTTCTTGCTATTTCTACTCTACCTGATAATAGAAGGATACTGTAAAATACAGCTAGTGTTGACAGCCCTATTAAAACTCCCCTAAACCCTATAAGCTTACCTAGTCCATCTGAAAATATATTATCAGATGAGCTTCTTGGTTTTTTGTTCATAATCCCCTTTTCCGGTGGCTCTAATCCAAGTGCAATCGCTGGTAGCCCGTCAGTTGCAAGGTTTACAAGCAGTATTTGAACAGGTAGTAATGGCAATGGAAGACCTGCCAGCATTCCAATAAACATTGTAACCACCTCCCCTATATTACAGGAGAGTAAATACCTGATGAATTTTCTTATATTACTATAGATTACCCTGCCCTCTTCAACAGCCGAAACTATTGTTGCAAAATTATCATCTGTCAATATCATTGAGGCAGCTTCTCTTGTAACATCTGTACCGGTTTTTCCCATGGCTACACCAATGTCTGCTTCCTTAATTGCAGGGGCATCATTTACGCCATCCCCTGTCATTGCTACTACATGCCCCTGTTCCTTCAAAAGCTTAACTATTCTTAGCTTATGTTTAGGCATAACTCTTGCAAAGACGGAAGTCTTTTTTAGTGCACGCCTTAATTCTTCATCGTTTAGCTCATCAAGCTTACCTCCAGTCAATACCTCTTCACCCTCACGATAAATCTTGAGCTTCTTTGCAATAGCCTTAGCTGTAAGCATATGATCCCCCGTAATCATAATTGGTTTTATCCCTGCCAGCTCGCATTTTTCTACCGCTTTATAAGCCTCAGCTCTAGGTGGGTCAATCATACCAAACAAACCCAAGAAAATAAATTCATTACTATCTTCTATACTAGATGAATTGGTTACCATATGCTTCTTATCCAAACGGTCTTTACTCTGGAAGCTTATCTTTTTATAGGCAGCAGCTATAACACGTAGTGCAGATGATGCCATAACCTCGTTCTGTTTCCTAATCCTTTCCTTATCTTTATCTCCAACCTTCCTTATTATTTCTGCTGTATAAATCTCTGAGCACATTTCTAATACAATATCTGGTGCTCCCTTTACATACATATACTTCTCCCCATTTTCATCCTCACATATCACTGACATGTATTTAGTTTCAGAAGAAAAAGCCTTTTCATTAAGCCTTTCATTGCTTTCTAGTATTTCTTCTATATTTACTCCAGCAACTATAGCCGAGTTAATTAATGCACATTCTGTAGGATCTCCAATTAGCTTATAGCTATCTAAATCAGTTCTTTCTTGACCATACTCATCTTTATCCACATCAACAGAAATTACTACGTTGCTACACAAAATTACTGTTTTCATTAGCAGCTGAATACTCTTGCTCAAAGCTGCCTTAATTCTTTTCACCTCTACACCAAAGCCACTGTTTATTGAAAAGCCATGCTCATCAATTTTGTATAAGCTTCTTCCAGAATATATCTCAACTACCGCCATTTTATTTTGAGTAAGCGTTCCTGTTTTGTCTGAGCATATAATATCTGTACACCCCAATGTTTCTACAGCAGGTAGCTTCCGTACAAGTGCATTCTTGCTAACCATTCTTCTAACTCCTATAGCAAGTGAAACGGTTACAACCGCCGGTAAGCCCTCGGGAACAGCAGCAACAGCTAAGCTAATTCCAGCCAAAAGCATATCAAACACTGGGTTTCCCTGAAGTATGCCAACTAGTGAAACTATAGCACAGATAATCAAGCATCCATATACAATGTATTTCCCTAACCTATCTAGCTTTCTTTGCAGAGGAGTTTCCTGCTGCTCACCATCCTTTATCATCCCCGCAATCTTACCCATTTGAGTGTACATGCCAGTTTCTTTTACAATAAATTTGGCTCTCCCCGTAGTTACTACTGTCCCCATATATACTTGATGCTCTATTGAGGAGGATTTACCACCTGTATACCTCTTATCTGGAATTTTCTCTACTGGAACAGATTCTCCTGTAAGAATGGATTCATCTACCATTAAACAAGTACCTTCTAAGACTATACCATCAGCTGGTATCTTATCTCCAGTTTCTAAAACCACCAAATCTCCTCTTACAACTCCACATGCCTTAATTTCTAATAATTCTCCATCACGTACCACCCTTGCTGTTGGTGCTGATAATCCTTCTAATGCTTGCATGGTTTTTTCTGTTTTGAATTCTTGTACGAAACCAAATATAGAGTTTATGAGAACTATAATCATTATAGTAATAGCTTCACTAATTTCTCCCATAAATATAGATACCGCTGTACAAGCAAGCAAAACAATTACCATAAAATCACAGAACTGTTGCAAAAACACCATTAGCCATGATTTCTTCTTTCCGGTATCAATACAATTAAGTCCATCTCTTCTTAAGATGGCTTCAGCATCAATAGTACTAAGTCCATTGTATTTATCCAATACTTTTTCTTTAAATATTTCTTTATCCTTTTGCTTTAGCGTAAGTGATTGCAAGATATCGCCTCCTATATGAAAAATAAACCTTATGATACATGACTTTAGCCATGCAATAAATATTCTAGGACAGGCTGAAGTCATTATATCCTATTCGGAGGTAATAAAAAATATTCCAATAAACCGTTATGTTAACACTTTATAATTTAAAAACATATAATAAAGAAATTAATATAGTTTTACTTTAGCTCCACATTACTTAAATAATATACAATTTGTTGGAGGTACGTATGTTGTTAACGAACATCATTTTGGCTATAGTTGCAAGCATTGACAGTCTTACTATAGGGATAGCATATGGCTTTAAAAATATTAAAATCCCGCTGATATCAAAGACAATTATATTTTTACTTAGCTTTATTTTTGCTGTAATTGCAATAATTATTTCCCGCCTTGCTCTGGTGGTATTTCCAATAAACTGGTGCAATTATATTGGCAAAATTCTATTAGCAACGATAGGGCTATGGGTTATTTATCAGGCTATTAAAAATCGCTCAGTTAGTCTTAATTCTAATCCTCATTTAAAGAATTTTTGTAAAAAGGATACACAATCAGATATTGTTGAAGATGAAATTCGGCATAATAATTCAGTTCAAGAAAAGACAATACTAAATCTTGGATTTAAATCACTTGGAATAACAATTCAAGTCATAAAAAATCCCGTTAAGGGGGATATTGATAATTCTGGCTCAATTGACATAGTTGAATCATTAATATTAGGAATAGCATTGTCAGTAGATACCCTTGGAATAGTTTCTGGTAGCACACTGGCTGGCTTTAACTCCACATATTTACCTCTTGCTATATCAATAATTCATTTACTTGCCTTTTGTGTAGGTGCTTTTATAGGAAGGAAAATAATAAAAAGGCTCAATATAAGTAAATCTGTATTATCCTTTATACCTGGGATTATGCTTTTGCTTATAGCTATTTTTATATAGTTATGTTATATAAACATATGCATAGGGATTTAAGCATTTCACAAACAGCTTCTAAATTCCCAATTGCCCAAGAGGACTAGATTGTTCGCAAACTCTCTATCGTTCAGACATGCGAACCAAACTAAGCCCTCTTGGGCAATTGGAAATCAGAATCTGTATTGCTCATTCAATATCCCTAAGCATATATTTTTGTAACCTAACTTTATTCTATATAAAAACTACTACTCTATTTCAGGTATAGGACTTCCCTCAGTTGATAGTATTTCACTACTCCAAGCTTTATCTGCTTTTCTGAAAAAGTGCATAGTGTTTTTCCCATCACTTTCTTTATAAGCAAAAACTATCTCCTTACAGTTCTTATTTACCAAAATAGTTGGTTCAGTAGAACCAATTGGTGCTTTTACTAGACTATCCCTAAAGATTAGGTTAATTTGTTCAACCAAATCCTTATTATTGAACCCTTTTAGTGTACCATTAAGAAAGGGATTAATGTTTTCACTATTAATCTTTAAATAGTCACTTTCATTTAATCCATGAGTATTTTTAACATCTTTCCAAACCTTTTCAAGCCTCACTTCTACCTTTTGTCTATTTCTTTCAGTTTCAGCCTTTGTTCTTGCTTTATTTGTTGTTCCATAAATGTTAACTGATAAAGCAACTAACAATATAGCTACTGAAGCAATTAATATACTTTTTTTAATCCTCATTATAACATCCTCCTTTTTAATAAATATTTTCAGTCACGAATGATATATTACCAAGAGTACTATCTACCGAAGAGTGATAAGTCATGTTCCTAAAAGATGTAAACCAATCAGGTCTATTCCAGGTTGTTGAATACCAATAGATCAAATCATCATTAGTTGAAGAGTTACTTTCATCTTTAAGTAGTATGCCGTTAACATATACATAGGAATGCAAGTAAATCCAGTCCACGTCTTGAGTATTAGTTACAAACGAAAAAGAGGACGCACTAAAATCTGTAGCATTTATATCTAAATTTGACGTCCCATTTAGTGTATAGTTCCCATTACTCTGATTATAACTTGCTGAAAGGGCGTAGACACCAAGTGAAAATGAACACATTAATAAAAATGACAATAATAGAGGTATTAGCTTTTTCATAAAATCTCTCCTTAACATTTTTACTTACACTATTCGACAAAATATTTCATTTTGCAAAAAACTATGCACTAAGCTTAATAATTTGAATTCTGTTTTTTTACTTTTTTACTTT
>QKEK01000287.1 GCA_003251775.1 Clostridia bacterium
TAAATTACAATGGTCTGTTGTTTACAATCTGAATGAATTGCAAGGATATAGTTTTGTACATAGAAAAAAGGAAAATGTGAATGAATTCACGCTGAAATAAAGTATATTAAAACTCATTAAAGAAAACTATCTTTTTGAAATATGGAATATGGGCACTATAATCTTTGTATGTGAGGTATATATGGATAAAGAAAAGAGCTGTTGTTATGAAGAAGGAAATTTAATTAAGTATACTAAATATAGAGGCAGAGTTTTCTTGTATGCATATCTCTTACTAGTTGGTGCTTATATATTTATTTTTTCAGTATTGAATATTTCAAATGTATTACTGTACAATAAATACAAATTTGATCTTATAATCTCATACGGTATGCTTATGTTCACGCTTTTTATTATCTTTATTAGTATATTTAATTTAATAGATTATTTTAGTAATAAAATATTTATTTCAGATTTATTTATTAAAATAAAAAGAGCGACATTAGGAAAAGAATATATAATATCTAAAAACTGTGTCGTTGGGAAACAAACGATAATAACATCTGTTAAGGGTATGAATAATTCTAAAGTACTATTATTTTTGAAAAATGGTAAGACAATAAGCACGGGTCATCTGAATTGCAAGACTAAAGACTTAAATATAATTAATAATATGCTGGACTTTAAGGAGATTAGTGACAGAAAAAGTTTAAAAAAGTCAGTTGAAAATAAGGACTCTATGCTGTCGACGCTATCGAAGACAGTGGACAGCAAAAGAACCTTGTTGTTGAACAATAAGATTAATGAAAATGATTTTAAAGTGAGAACTAATTATATTTTTCCTGTCATTACCTTTTCTCCATTGATATTATTATTGATTATAGCAAGCTTGTTATTTACTGGATATAACCATAAGTATGGTAAACAAGAGAAAATAGAAATACGTGGTAAAGTATATGATATGAAGATAGAGAAGCAAGAGAATGATACTAATTATATGATAGTTGTACTTGAAGATACTACTCACGAGGATTACCAAATTGATGTTAGTAAGGACATATATTACCAATATAATATTAATGAAGGAATAATGATTTCAGCAATAAGAGGGAGTTTGGGTATAATATATGACATAAAATTTGAAAATTAATGTTGATGAGGGTTAATAGCTTTTATACTAAACGGGCTGTTGCACTAAATGTGTGCAACAGCCCCTCACTTAAATAATATGCTTTAAAAAGCTTTACTCCTCATTTATAACTCAACTGTCCAACCAAATCTATCCTCAATAACACCGTTCTGTATTCCTGTTATTTCGTCATATATTCTTTGTGAAAGCTCCCCAGTTTTGCCTTTGTTAACGGTTATAATATTGCCATCCCAGTTAAGCTCTCCCACAGGCGATATTACTGCGGCTGTACCGGTTCCAAAAACTTCCTTAAGAAGACCTGAAGCATTTGCTTCAAATACCTCTTGAATGCTAATTTTCCTTTCAACAACATCAATTCCCCAATGCTTAAGTAGCTCGATTGTTGAGGCTCTTGTTATACCTGGTAGTATACTTCCTGATAGCTCTGGAGTAACCACTTGGTCTCCTATCTTAAAGAAAACGTTCATTGTTCCAACTTCCTCGACATATTTTCTCTCTATACCATCTAGCCAAAGAACTTGAGTATATTGCTTTTCCTTGGCTTCCTTTTGTGCCTTTAGACTTGCTGCATAATTTCCAGAGGTTTTTGCACAACCAACACCACCACGTACAGCACGTACGTATTTTGGTTCTACGTATATTTTAATAGGGTTAACACCCTCTGGGTAGTACGCACCAACAGGGCAAAGGATAATCATAAACTTATATGTGAGAGCAGGTCTTACGCCCAAAAACGGATCGTTTGCAAATATAAAGGGTCTAATATAAAGAGCAGTACCTTCGCCCTCGGGAATCCAGTCCTTATCAATATTAACTAGCTTTTCAATAGCATCAAGAATTAAATCTGAATCAAAGCTAGGAATGCACATTCTATCGTTAGTTATATTTAATCTTTCCATATTCTTTTCAGGTCTGAAAAGTAATATACGACCATCCTTAGTCTTATATGCCTTTAAGCCTTCAAATACAGATTGCCCATAATGTAAAGCCATATTAGCTGGAGACATCTCAAAATTTCCGTATGGGACTATTCTTGCATCGTGCCATCCCTTTCCATGTGTATAATCCATTATAAACATATGGTCTGAAAAATAATTACCAAAACCAAGGTTATCCGAGCTTGGCTTTTGTTTAGGAGCTTTTGTCCTCTCTATATTGATATTCATGTGAAATCCCCCTTAAGTCTGCACATTATTTATAGAATATTAACTTCAATTTATCATAAAAGAGCTTTTTGTGTTGTTACATTGTTTGTTAAATGCTTACGTATTACTCGAAACATAGCACAAAAACGTGTACTAATTATATATAGTAAGCTATCTATATTATGTTACTATTTTTCATGTAAAAAATCCAGTGTTTTATAAAAAAATATATAAATTAAGCGAAAAATGTGGTATCATATATAGTGGTATTTAGTTATAACACAAAAGTATCTTAGCTAATAAAAAACAGCAATGGGAGGGCTTAATGTTTAAAAATTATTATCCCGATATATATATTAAAAGTGTTTATGATATTGATAGGGAGGCTCTTTTAAATAAGGGAATTAAGGCACTTCTGTTTGATATTGACAATACACTGGTACCAATGTATCAAAAGGATGCTGACGAGAAGATTACTAAATATATAGAAGAGTCAAAAAAGCTTTTTAAGGTTGCTATCGTTTCTAATGCAGCCAAGAAGAGGGTTGACAGATTTAATAAGGACATAAAAATGTATGCTGTCCATAGGGCTGGAAAGCCGAATAAAAGACAGCTACTATTGGTTGCTGAGTATCTTGGGGCAAAGCCAGAAGAAACTGCATTAGTGGGGGATCAATTATTTACTGACATAGCAGCAGGTAATAGTGCAGGAATGACAACCATATTGGTAAGTCCGATAGACAAAAGAGAAGCTATACACATTCGCTTTAAGCGAATTTTAGAAAAACTGGTTTTACTAAATTATAAAAATATATAGTAAAAACAAATAGTAAAAATAAATAGTAAAAAAACAAATTGGAGGGTATGTATATGGAAAAGCTTCAGGTTAAAAATTATATGGAAGAGATTGTTTTTTCTATGCTAAACGATGTTTTGAAAAACATTAACATTTGTAAATGCGAGAATTGCTTAATGGATATTGCATCAAAAGCCTTGAATGACTTACCACCACACTATGTGGTAACAGAAAAGGGAGAGGTTTACTCTAAAATTAATGCGTTAAGGCAGCAATTTGAGGTAGATGTAATTTCGGCGATAACAAAGGCTTCAGTTTTAGTAAATATGAACCCAAGGCATTTGAAGTGTTAGAGAACCGTATTTAATGATACGTACCTTATAACATCTGTTGGTCATGCAGGGAGAAGAGATATGAAGATTAAACGTATAGGTATTAGAATTACTATGTATTACTCATTAGTGATATTGTTCCTTATACTAATCATAAGTATCTCTTTGAGTTATGTCTTTTCAGATGAAATTATAGTGCAAAATAATAAGCTGGCAAATAATAAGCTAAACATCATAACCTATAATGTTGATAGTGAAATAGAACTAATTAAAGGTCTGCATAACGAGATTACTAATGATTTTATAATTAAAAGCTTAATAAATAGCATACAAAAAGACATAGATACTTTGAGCAATCTGTCAAACGAAAGCTTAATCAATGATATTGAACAAGATATTGATGTGTTGTCGAGCAATTTGTCAAACCAGCTTCTTAAATACAAGCAAAGAAAGCCATTTATAGTTAATTTATTTTTTGTCGATACCGAGAATAGAATAATGGACCCATTATATAAAACTGAATACTATAATACAATAATTAATGGTAATGCAGAGTTTTTACAGTATAAAAGAGAAAAATACAAATCTAAATTTTCAAATCCTACAGCGTATCCATTTAAGAATAACAGTAATAAGAATAACATTATATACTATGGGCAGTTTTTAAGAACAAATGACTATTCCTTGTTGGGGTATATAATTATTAATTATAAAATACAGGCATTGTTCAGCAAAATTGAGGATTTCTGCAAGGAAGCCTTTGACGTCGTATATATAATTAATGAAAATAATGAGATTATTTACTCTATAGGAGACCAAGATGTTGTACAGGATGTTTTTACTCTAGATGAAGAGAGAAAACAAGATGAGTTTATATATAAGAGCGAAACGAATAAGTATTTTATCTACAACCGTTCATTATCACAATACCCTTTATGGAAGGTTGTAGGGGTCAATAAATATGATACAGTTATATCTAATATGAAAAAGCTATATCTACTTGTTATCTATATAGGTCTTATATCTATAGTAATAATTATTGTTATTAGCTACTATATAGCAAAGAGAATAACTATACCAATACGTGATGTTAGTAAGGCAATGAAGAAATTTGAAAGCTTCCAATGGCCAGATTTGATAGAGCCTAAAACAGAGGACGAGTTAAAGAGCCTTGTAGGAGGCTTCAATAAGATGGTTGTTAATATTAGACGACTTACAGACCAAATACAAACTGAAACAGAGGAGAGAAAAAAGGTTGAATTAGCTTCGCTAAAGTTCCAATTAGATTTATTACAATCTCAGATTAATCCTCACTTTATACACAATACTCTAAATTCAATACAGTATCTGGCACTTAGGGATGGAGCACACGAAGCAAGAGAAATGATTCAGTCCTTGAACCTACTTCTAAGAGCAAGTATGTCTGTAGGTGTTGAGATAGTTCCATTAGAAGATGAAATTAGGTATTTAGAGGGGTATATAAATATTCAAAAAAACAGATATAAGGAAAGATTTAGGGTTACAAAAAGAATATGTGAGGATGCTAATCTGTTTTATATACCAAAGCTCATATTACAACCATTAGTTGAGAATGCTTTATACCATGGAATTTTACCAAAGGAAAGCAAAGAACGGATTGGTGAAATAGTAATTGAAATCAAAAAGGAGCAAAACGAATTGGTTTTCGTTATATCAGATGATGGAATTGGTATGGATGAGGATAAGCTCCAAAACATATATAATGAAATGAATACCAAAAAATCAGGTGGATATAATCATATTGGTTTAAATAATGTAAATGAACGCTTAAAGCTATATTTTGGGTCAGAATGTAGACTTGTAATTAATAGCAAAACTGGAGTTGGTACAAGCGTTATGTTTAAGATAAAACTAACCGATAAAATACTGAATGGAAATCAAGCTTAGTGGATTTTTGAGGGGTGTATGAGATGTATAGTGTATTAATAGTTGATGACGAAAATCCCGCTTTAGAAATGCTAAAGATTATTATACCATGGGAAGAGCAAGGCTTTTTTATAAAGGATGTTGCTTATAATGGCAAAGAGGCTTTAGAAAAGTTTGAAATTAATCATTACGATTTAATAATAACAGATATACAGATGCCAATTATGAATGGTATAGAGCTGATCAAAAAGGTTAAGGAGCAAAGAAACGAACAACAAATAATCATTTTAAGCTGTCATGAAGAATTCAGCTATGCAAAGGCGGCAGTAAAAATGGGGGTAAAGGATTATTTAATTAAGGATTTACTAACCGAGGAGGATTTGCTTTCAGCTCTAGGAAAAACAAAGGAGACACTAAAAAGCCAGATAAGCATACTGAAGAATTCTGAGGGAATGAAAAAATATCTTCTAATGGAGAATTTTTTATTCAATATACAGAACGAGGTATTTAAATCATTTATTACAGAGAGTAAACCACGGGACATAATTGAGAATTATATCAAAAATTTTAATTTAGATTTAAAAAGTGAGAAATACATACTTTTAAATATAACTGAGGATCAGACATATGAAGCCAAAAGTCAATTAGAACATGATGAGGAAAATGTTTATCGTCGCTGCATAGTGGATACAATAAATGCTGTTTTAAACAGTGAGCATTATGGTAGTATGATAGGAGGGATTTGTGCCTTTATTAACGAAGGTGAGTATATAGCTATAGTTAAGGTTAAAAGCTCAGTTAGTGAAAGAAGGTATTTGTCTGATAGTTATGCTTTAAGTAGCTATATTAAGATGGAAATTGCAAGACTAGTAGCAAGCTCAATATCAATAGTAATAAGTCAGGTGTATAACGATTTAGTGGATACACATGAGATGTATAAGCAGACAAAGGATACTCTTCAATTTCGTTTTTATTTTGGGAAAGGGAAAATAACCTTTTATAATACCATGATAAAAAAGGTAGCTCCAGTAAAGCCTGAAAACATAGAAAATATGCTGTCTAGGGTCAGTGAATATGTGAAAAACAGGGATAAAAAGCAGGTTGTAGAAATGATAGAAATGATATATCGGGATATGGCAAATGGGTTTATGCAATATAATTATGTTCAATTTATATCTACTAGATTTATGGAAATTATAATTAGTGTATGTAAGGAATATAATATAGCCTATGCTGAGCTTTTTGGAACAGAGCATCTACCTTTCGAAGAAATCAATGAAATGGATACAATACAGGATTTTAAAATCTGGTTTAAAAATATATTCTTGAAGCTGTTTTCGTTGCTAGACCAGAAGTCAAGTTATAGCCTAAGAGTTACACAAGCGATAAAGTATATTAAGGAAGCTTATAGCTTAACAATAAGCTTAAATGATATAGCTGAAAAATTGCATGTTAACAAAATATACCTCTGTAGAATATTTAAAGAAGAGACTAAAATGACAATGACCGAGTATATTAATATGTTTAGAATTGAGGAGTCAAAGAGATTGATAAAGGAGAGTCATTGTAAGCTGTATGAAATTGCTGAGAGGGTAGGATATATTAATATTCAGCATTTTAATACATGCTTTAAGAAGGTGACGGGAATGACACCAAAGCAATATAGAATTCTTATCAAAGGTAAGGTTAATCCAGATTAAAATAGTGATATCAATACATCATGAGTCAATATTTTATAAATATTTTAGTAAATATAGGTTGAAATAAAACTAAGTTAATATAGGTTAGCTAAAGTTAATATTAGTTCATTTTAGAAAAAGATATTTGTGCTATTCTTAAATAGGTAGAACAAATATCTTTTTCTTATGAAAACAACAACGTTCTTACAAGTTGTTTAATAAGAATATTACTACTCAAAAAGCTTCAAAATGAGAGAATAGTAGGAGAGGGAATAATGAATCATACTTTGGAATTTAGGAACATATGCAAAGAATTTCCGGGTGTAAAAGCACTTGATTGTATGAGCTTTAAGGTTCAATCAGGTGAGGTTGTTGCCTTTTTAGGTGAGAATGGGGCAGGAAAGTCTACTTTATTAAAAATACTTAATGGTGATTTCCAGCAGTGCAGTGGTAGCTATATACTAGATGGAAAAGAAGTTCAGTTTAAAAATCCACACGAGGCAATTCAAGCTGGTATCAGTATTATATATCAGGAAAGACAAATAGTGGAGTATCTAACAGTAGCAGAAAATGTTTTTATGGGTAGTATGCCAATAAAAAGAAATGGACTGGTAGATTTTAAGCACTTAAATGAAGAGACACAAAAAATAATTGATGAATTTAATTTAGATATGAAGGCTACAGATAAGGTTAAGGATTTGAGCGTTGCCTATCAGCAAATGGTAGAGATTATGAAGGCATACAATAGGAAGCTTAAGGTTATTGCATTTGATGAGCCTACGGCAAGTCTGTCAAATTCTGAGATTGATAAATTGTTTTTGATAATAGAGAAGCTTAAAAAAAAGGGTGTAATAATATTATATGTTTCGCACAGGCTTAAAGAAATCTTTGAGCTGTCAGATAGGGTTATCGTATTTAAGGATGGGACCTTGGTAGATATAAAAAACACCAAAGAGACTAATGAGTCTGAGCTAGTAAGATTAATGGTTGGCAGAGATTTGGGGGACATATTTAATGAATTAGACAGGAATGAAGT
>QKEK01000126.1 GCA_003251775.1 Clostridia bacterium
ATTTACTTATCCTCCTGTAATATTCTCTTTCAATATCTATTATATATCCTTTATCATAACTTGTCAATAGGTCATCTACTAATTCTTTGTAAGAATACTCTCCATACAGCCAGTCCACAATATCATATGAACAAAAGACCTTCTTAAAAGAACCCCCAGATGGGATGTCTGGGGTGTGCCTTACTTTCTTATTAGCAAATCTCTTGGCAGACTTTTTACTTCTTCCGTTATCTTTTGTTATCGGTATTTTTCTAAAAGACCTTGCCATAACTAATACCTCTTATTTTGTATAATCTCTATCTAAATCCATGTACTCAATAATAGGAAGTTTACCATTGTCTTTGATAACTCCACAGTTAATATGAGTTTTAGCAAAATGTTTAGCATATGCAAATGCAAATGACTTATCATCAATACCTGCCCCTAACTGCATAGCAAATAATCTGTGATGAATACCTACAAAGAATTCTATGTATGAAGCAGAATGAAAGTGTCCCTGAACTATAGATATTCCTTCATTCTGACATCTTGTTTTAGCGTTTCTACCTATACCGTGAATAAATTTTACATCGTTGATAATAAACTCATCAGAATATGTCCATGTGGGTGTATTCAGAACTTCCCCAATTGGTCTTAACCATGAAGCTGAAATACCTTCATTGAACATCTTTCTATTTGGATGTGTATCGTGATTACCAATACATACTTTAGCATTTGGGAATGTTTCATGCCATCTAGCTATCCTCTCTCTTGTAGCATTCAACTCGCCAATACCACTGTAAGGAGCATCAGGGTCGGTTTGATGTCTTGAAGTGGTATGCCCATCACCAATATCACCAAGAAATACTACCTCAGTACAATCATGTTTATCCTTAATCTCTTTACAGAACTCTAAGAATCCTTTTCTTGTGTAGGGTTCATGTAAGTCTGGTATAACAAGAATATTACCAACACCTTTAGCAGGAGGAACTATTTTTAAAGAATTAACTTCTATTACCCCTTCCTTTTCTATTGTAACCCTCGCCTCTCTTAAATATCGTTTGAATGTTTCAGATTCCACATAAGTACCAAATTCCTTATTATACTCTGTCATCCAATCATAAACTAATTCTTTAGGTAAATCCTTTGTGTTTAAAATACCTAATCCCCTAAATTTCTCTGTAACCCAATCTTGCTGTCTACTCAATCTCTTCCTCCTGTTTTATTTTGAATCTCCATCCCTTGTGTGTTTTTATATGTCCTTTTATACAAGCACTTATCTTCTTATAATCCAATCCCCATTTATTTGCAAATTCTCTTTGTACTGTAAATTCTTCCATATAATTATCACATAACCTAGTAGCTATGTAATGAGTTAAATAAATGTTTTCTAATTTAGTAATATTTTTATCTGATAATAATTCAGGGGTAACCATATCATCTACAACCACTTTCCAGCCTCTTATGTGGGGAACACATCCCTTAACTAACAAATTTATGGCTGAGCAACTTATTCCTGTTTTGTAGGCAAAATCTGCCTGAGAATCTGTAACGTATGTATAATTATCAGCAATACGAATAAATGTATACATTAAACCTGTTAAAGAACTTCTTTTTGCTGATTCAGACCTGTTAATATAGGCAGGAATAAAATGACACGTGTCTTTTGAATATATCTTGATATCATCAGACAATAGGTCTTTATCTAAATGATAATCTCCTCTATAAAGTTTCCATTCATTATATCCTGGTAGATGTTTAATATCATCCCAAAAATATTGAAAGCACTTCCATCTATCTGAAACTGTCACACCAGCATACGAAGGATATAAGGTTGATTGATGAGGACTGTAACATCTTTCTAGCATACCTCTCCAAGTGGAGTATTCTTGTGAGTCTTGATGTATCCCATCTATAAGTTCTGTAGTTTTTGCATCCCCTATACCAAGATAACTTCCATTATGTAATGATGGAAAAAAGGGATTATATATTTTGTTTTTTTGTATATTACTCATACATACAATAGCCAAAAAGCCATCATCAAATTCTACAAGAAATCTATATAATTTGTGTTTGGGAGGATTTGGTTCTTCATGGGCAAGTAATCCTAATATGACGGCATTACCACAGGTATTTGTTTTTATCACTTTCCCTGTATAGTATGTTTTACTTGTATTAGGTCTGAAAACTATTTTATCTTTATCTATAATCTGCTTAACTTCTATTTTATTCAATCTCTTCCTCCTCTGAAAAATAAATATGGAGAGCCAGAGAATTGAACTCTGGTCTTTAATCCTAACAAGATTATCACATCTACTCCTAGTTTAATTACAAGTGCATTTATTCCTAAGATGTTTAGAACTAAATCGAATACCTTTACTCCCCAAATAAATAACTTTTTTAAATATCTTTTTAATTACTTGCGATAGAATAGTTTTTTTACTTGATATATTATACCATTTAGAATAAACATAATGAATGTAATAGGGTATATAATAATGGATGATATAATAAGCATCAAGATGTAACCTGCTGTTTTTAACATATAGAAATCCTCCTGAGAGAATAGTAGCATACTTTCTATCATTTGTCAAGTACCTTCAGTAATATTTTCATATAAATATGTCAATAAATCTTCTTCTTCAGTATCTATACCATCAATAACTTGATTCATAGTTTCTAATTTACTATCAATTTTCTTCATAACAAGTTCCTCAATAGTGTTATTACCAATGAAAAAGTAAGCATTAACAGAATCAGCAGTCTGCCCCAATCGATTACTCCTATCACAAGCCTGAGCAATAATATGAGCTTTCCACCCAAGTTCTACAAAAAAGACATTGGAGCTTTTAGTTAATGTAAGACCCACACTAGCAGAATCCAATTGACCTACAAATACCCTAGTGTTTTTATCTTCTTGAAAAGACACAACAGCTTTATCTCTATCCTTGTTACTTGTTTCACCAAATACTCTAACAGCCATATTTTTATATCTATCATATATAGCATTTATTATATCTTTATGATATGCAAAGATAATATATTTCTCATTAGTAGTATCTATAACATTATCTAAGTAAGCAAATACACTGTCTAATTTACCATATCTAGCAAGTTGCAATAATGTCTGAAATTTGGCTGTACGCTCTTGGTCTGTTGTAATTATATTCTTCCTTTTATTCTCTAACACCCACTGAACAATATCTTCTTTAGCCTTTATATACTCCTTCTGAAGTTTTGGTTCTAAAGGCATAGCTAATACTATCTTCTGAGTCTTTGGAAGTTCAGGAAGAACCTCTTGTTTAGTTCTCCTTATCATGTAGTTTTCTCTTAATAGCTTATGTAAGATATCAGAGTTTTTACTACCTGTTATTTTAAGAGAACCTTTTTTAAATCCTTGTTCTTTTATACAGAAAAAATCCTCGAACTTCTCCCTGTTCTTGAACCTGTCCCTATCAATAAAGTTTAAAAGATTAAAGATATCCCCTGCATGTTTCTGTAAAGGAGTTCCTGTTAAAGGTAGAACATGTTGAACACCTCCCCAATCATCTGAAGGATGAATAATCTTCCTTGCAGCCTGTACTACCTTGGGAGGTAATTTATAGACCTTCTTATCTATCATAATCTCATTAGACTTCAGAACATATTCAGGATACCATTTACCATTGTAAGTGAAATCAGATTGAAGAACATGAGCTTCATCAGCTATAACACTCTTAGGTTTAAATTCCTTTATTATTAAATCTGTATTCCAATATAGGATATCATAATTACAAATAAGATATTTAGTTCCTTTGGGTATTTTATTTCCTGTTCTTCCTTCTAGTGTATGAATCTTTGGAGAACCTTTAATCCACATCTTAATCTCTTTATACCAATTTATCTTTAATGATGCAGGGCATAATATAAGCGTTGGTGTAAGACTACCTTCCTTAGTAGCCATCAGAGATTGAAAGGTTTTTCCTGTGCCCATGTCATCTGCCAAAATACAATTATAGTTAAAGTATTTCATAAGCTGTATACCTTCAATCTGATAACTCCGAGCACAAGAAGGAACATCAGGTGGAGGATAATTTAAATGCTCTGTTGGTAATACAGGGAGAACTTTTGGTCTATCTAATTCCTCACCCTTTAAAGGTATAAGTTTAAATCCAAGTTCAGTTAAGAGTTCTTTTGTTCTTAAATTTATATCACATTCCCAATGACCCCATTGCTTTGGAGGAGTTGGTTGTACATATCTCCGAGTTGGAATCATCTTAACTTTATTTATTAAAGACCTATACTTATCCTTATCAGGTAAATAAATATTGAGGGTATAGACACCCTCAGTTAATTCTTTTGCTTCTAACTTAGCAATATCTACACCTCCTCACACCATTCATAATCAAACTTATATGCCATTGGTTCTCTCTCATAGACTTGTTGTCCTGACATTAAATCAACACCCAAAGGTTTCTTTAAAAACCCTGCCCATTTCCCATAACTTAAATCTTCTGAAGGAACCACCCTACAACCATTTACTTTCTCAGCCCATTCTCCAATCATACGGTCATTTTCTTTACAATCTTTTAGATATTTATCTAAAGAAAACTTATAATCTTTATTAGCCTGAAACATATCTATCACCTACTATCCTTTTTATCTGCCATAAATCTAGGTATATGTCATCATTTACAAAGAACTTCTTAATAGGATGTTTATAGTCTTTAAAGAATTTCTCCATCTGCTGATTCTGCTCCATAGTGAAATGGTCTTTAATTCTTAAATATGCCTTCTTATTCCTTTCTTCAAGAAGTCTAAGATAATGTTCCCTAGCATGTCTTTTTGGTCTTGATGTGAAATCAATGTATGCATTATGATATAAGTATAAAGTATAATCATCTATAGATTCTGTTATATCTTCTACAGTGCATTTAGCATTCATAATAAGATACATACCTGCTGAGATTACAGAACCAAACATTTTTATATGATACTTCTCAGGGTCTTCATTTATCTTATCAACAATTACGTCACATACATGCATATGACCCCCTGGGGTATTTAAATAAATAACCTTATAGTCTCCTGCTGTATCTGCCCAAAGTAAAAACTTTTCCATTGTTTCTTCATCAAAATCTCTAAGAATAAAATTCTTATTCTCAGAGTTGATTTGCTCTTCAATCTGTGTTGCTAATGCTGTCATTTCTTCGTCTGTCACTAAATGTTCTCCTTTAATAATTTGTTAATAAGACTTCTTGGTAATTTCCATCTTTGTTTTTTCTCACGTGTTCATAAGATATGTTCAAATTATGAACACACCACCCAGCTTGTTGTAATCCTACAAGTAGAGGAGAATTCTCTTTAGAAGAAAATAATACCCCACTGACTGCTATAGAACTAGAACTATTTAAACAATAATCTAATAAAATATTTTCTTTTTCAATGTCCCAAAATGTATTATATCCTGCTTCTGTATTATAGTAAGGAGGGTCTAAATATATCATAGAATTGTAAGAAAATATCTTTTTTAATTGTTCTACAGGTTTTTTGAAAAATCTAATCGGAGGGAGTTCTTTATATCTTTTTAATAAGGATTCCCATTTCAAATCAGTAGAAGAATTCCAGCTACGATTACCATATGTCTGATTAAATTTTCCTTGCTTATTAAATCTCATCATATTAGAATTGCATGTTAATATAAGTGCCCATAGGAGGGCTGGAGTAGGACTTTTATTGTATTCTGCTCTTATAGTATTATATGTATCTTTATCTTTTATATAGGAGCATATTTCTTTAGTGTGTGTACTTATAGTAAAGGGGTCATTCTTAACAGAATAATGAAAATCCCCCATAAGGAAATCATTAAATAAAATTCCTCCATACTTAACACCTAGATTATATGATACTGAACCTCCTCCAAATAAATCACAAAAAACATCTTTAGTGTAATCCATTAAGACATCTAATTGTGGTAAAAGTTTAAACTTATTACCCATATAATTAAAAGGCATATTTATGTAATTATTGCTCAATTATTTTCTCCCTCAAAATAACATCCTTCACAAAAGAGGTGTTATCTTTTCTATCAATTTCTATAAGTAAATCAGCTATCTCTTTTATTTCTGCAACATGGGTTACAATAATAAATTGAATACCTAATTCTTCAGACATAGTTTTTAACAACATACATGCTTTAGCTTTATCTCTATCTCCAATAGCGGTAAAAGGTTCATCAAGTATTAAGACATTATTATGATTTTTCTGTAGAGATAAAAGAGCTACACGTAATGCAAGAGCAGCTACATCAACTACACCATAACCAACATCAGATTTTAGACCATAAGGTTCTCCATCCTTGATGAGAGTTGGGGTAGCTTGTACAACATTTGCTTTAGCTTCTATTTCTATTTTAAATTCATAAGGGTCTGTAAATACTGTAGCTAATGCATTTGTTACAATAGTATTTAAAGTATCTGCTAATTTCTTTTGAGCCTTTTCTGAAACGTCTTGAACTATAAACTTACATTCTTCTAAGTCAAGTATTCCTTCATTGATAGAAGAAACCTCCTCTTGTTTAAGATTTAGTTCCTTCATCTTAGAATTATACTCACCCTTCCTTTGGTTGAGCTTATCTCTAAACATCCCATTTCTCCCTGAAGGCTGTACATTTGGTTGTGTACTTGTCCTCAGAGGATACAGCTTCTAATTTTGATTTATCAACTAATGCCTGTAATTCCTTAACATTAGCTACACTATACTTTGTTTTGATTGTTTCAGATAGTACTTGTATTTTAGCCTCTACCTGATGTTTCTCTTGCTCTTTAGCTGTTAAAGCTGTTTTCTTTTGTTCTAATTGTTCTAATGTGTAATTCACTTATTTCTCCTCCTTAATTATTTGTTTAGCTTTTAATTCCATCATGGAAAACACTATCTCACTAGTTTCATCTGATAGTATCATCTTAGCCAGTTCCAATAAATCTTACTTGGTTTTGTTTAGTTCTGATTGTAGAGTTTTATTTACCTTTTCAAAATCATGGTATTTATGATATAATCCTCTTATTACTAAACGTGTTAACAACTCTTTTTCTGTGATACTTTCATCTTCATATAACCCTAATTCATAGTAAATCCAATCTAAAGTCATATTTACTATTTTTATTGCCTTTTCTTTTGTATCCATCTATTCCTCCAATTTAACTTCTACCGTATCAATAAAAATCACCATGTTTTCTATCAGCTTCTTTTTTGGCTTCATCTCTACTGATTCCTCTACGCTCTAATTCTTTATATGCAGACTGTCTTACACTATCTGGACAATGCTTGTATGATATATCCCTTATCATTTCTTTATTACTAGATTTACTGTCGTGTTCCCAATTCATTCTATTTCTCCAATTTAATCTTTATAGGTTCTTCACATACAGGACATTCACCTAATGATAAACTCATTGTCCTTGAGAAGCTCCACAATTCAAGCTCTTTTATATCACTTTCTAAGACAGGTAAAACCTCTCCAGTATAGATACCTTTTATGTCATAATAAATACCATTTATTTTTGTTACAACATGGTTTTTTCTTTTATTAAAATACGGAGTTGCTTTCGGAAATATTGTTTTTAGCACTAAATGAAACTGATAACACCCTCCCTGCATAAATATTGCTTCTATATATCTATCGGAATTCTTTAATGTGTTTATAAAATTTAGTGTATCCATTCTATTTCTCTCCTTTAGCCTTTTCAATAAGACTCTTTAATTTTGGTATAGTATTTTCCCTAGTAACATTCTTCTCACCATAGGAAATAATATTATCTTCAATATTCATAGATTCAACCACAGCTTCTTTAGTATTATTAGCCCATGCCTCAAATCTACTATCCTTCTCATTCTTACTATCTATGTGTTTAGAAGATATTATAGAATGGTCTACAGGAATATCTATTGATGAAAACTTTCCATCTTCTAAACACC
>QKEK01000016.1 GCA_003251775.1 Clostridia bacterium
GGTTATAGGTATTGAAAAGCTTGAGCTTTTTAAGGTTATAACTACTAACAACGTATATGAAGCAAAAAGTGTTTTGATCGCAACAGGACAGCCTTCTAATTCAGTTAGTATTAAAAATTTAAGTAAATTTGAAGGCAAAGGTATTAGCTATTGTAGTACATGCGACGGCTTCTTTTACAGGGGTCAAAATGTGGGGATACTTGGTTATAATGATTTTGCATTCCATGAGGCTGAGGAGCTCAAAGTATTTACTAAGAATATAACTATATTTACAAATGGTAAGGAGCTTGAAGTAAGCTCAAAATATGAAGCAGAGGTTGGTAGTTATACCATAAATAAAATGAAAATTGAACGAATAGATGGGAAGGATACAGTTGAAGAGGTTGTCATGGAGGACGGAACAGTAGCTTTGGTTAACGGCATATTTGTTGCTTATGGTACGGCTTCTAGTATAAGCTTTGCTTTGAAAATGGGGATTATGACAAATGGTAATTCTATTATAACAGATGTAAATCAAAAGACTAATATAGATGGCTTGTTTGCAGCAGGTGATTGTACCGGAACTTTTAAACAAATATCAGTAGCTGTTGGTCAGGGAGCAATTGCTGGAAAAGAAATTATTAGCTATATTAGGGGACAAAAATGATAATAATAAGAACCTTGTTATTTACACAATGAGAGCGTACTGACATTGATTAAGGAGGACAAATATATGCAAAAAAAAGAAATAGCCGCTATGATAGACCATGCGGTGCTTAACCCCACAGCTACAGATGAGTTTTTAATATCAGAATGTGATAAGTGTAGGAAATATAATGTGGCTTCAATATGTGTTAAGCCATGTCATGTGCAAATGGCAGCAGATGCACTAAAGGATACAGAAGTTAGAATTAGTACAGTAATTGGTTTTCCACATGGAACGACAACTACTAAGGTAAAGGTTGAAGAGGCAAAAGAGGCAATTGCTAATGGTGCTACAGAATTAGATATGGTGATAAATATAGGAAAATTAATGACAGAGGACTATGACTATGTACAGAAAGAAATAAGGGAGCTTGCAGATGTCTGTCTTTCTAATAGTGCGGTATTAAAGGTTATTATTGAAGCATGTCTGTTAACAGAGCAACAAATTATAAAGGTTTGTAGCATAGCAGAAGGTGCAGGAGCTGATTATGTAAAAACATCAACGGGCTTTAATGGAGAGGGTGCCAAGCTGGAGCATGTTGAGCTGATGAAAAAAAGTATAAGTGAAAATGTTAAAATAAAAGCATCTGGGGGTATTCGTACATGGGAGGATGCCGTTAAATTTGCAGAGGCTGGATGTCACAGGTTAGGTACAAGCTCAACTGCTATTATTATGAGATAACAAGGTTTTGCTAAGCTTTTTGCGTTGTTACATACTTTTGCAAAATTATACTCACTAAGTGTAGTTGTTGCATATAAATATACAACAACGCAATATACTCGCTTAAGAGAACAAAAAGGTGCTTAAGCGATAAGGGGATGTTTTACTACATCCCCTTATCGTTAGGTATCATGGGTTTGAATACTAATACAGAGAGCGGTGGGATACCAATAGTCATTGAGTACGGCTTATTATGAAAAGGTTTCGTTTCTGCCTCAACGCCTCCCATATTTCCTATATTGCTTCCACCATATATTTCTGCATCACTATTAAAAATTTCTTTGTAAAAGCCTTGTACTGGTGCACCTATACGGTAGTTGTGATGTGATATAGGTGTAAAGTTCAGTACAAAAATCAGCATATCTCTCCAATCCTTAGCCTTGCGAATGAATGAGATCACACTATGCTCTTTATCGTCACAATCAATCCATTCAAAGCCATCATGGTGGCAATCAACTTGGTGTAAGGAAGGTTCGGATATATATAGTTTGTTTAAATCACGTACATAGTCGTGCATTTTCTTATGCATTGGATAGTCAAGCAGATGCCAATCCAGACTTTCTTTGTACTTCCATTCTATAAATTGCCCAAATTCACCTCCCATAAAGAGAAGCTTTTTGCCTGGGTGTCCATAGAAGAAACCATAGGCTGCTCGTAAACCAGCGAATTTCTGCCAGTAATCGCCCGGCATCTTGCTAAGCATGGAACACTTTCCGTGAACAACCTCATCGTGGGACAAAACAAGAATATAATTTTCTGACCACGCATACATCATAGAAAATGTAATGAGATTATGATTGTATTTTCTATAAATAGAGTCCATGCTCATATACCTTAAAAAGTCATTCATCCAACCCATATTCCATTTGTGAGTAAAGCCTAGACCACCACTTGATGGTGGCTTTGTAATCATTGGCCATGAGGTAGATTCCTCAGCAGTTATCATTACTCCAGGAAAGTATTTGTGTATGGTCTCGTTTAATTGCTTTATAAACTCTATTGCCTCTATGTTTTCCCTTCCGCCATACTCATTTGGAATCCAACTTCCATCCTTTCTGGCATAGTCCAGATATATCATTGAGGCGACAGCATCAACACGTATTCCATCTATATGAAACCTTTCAAACCAGAATATTGCATTAGAAATCAAGAAATTACGAACCTCATGCCTTCCATAATTAAAAATATGGGTTCCCCAATCTAAGTGCTCACCCTTTCTTTCGTCCTCATGCTCATACAATGCAGTACCATCAAAGCGGGCAAGACCATGTCCATCCTTTGGGAAATGTGCAGGTACCCAATCTAGTATTACGCCAAGATTATTCTGATGACATTTATCTATAAAATACCTTAAATCATCGGGCGTCCCATATCTGCTTGTTGCAGCATAATATCCTGTTACCTGATAGCCCCATGAGCCATCATATGGATGCTCAGTTAATGGTAAAAGTTCTAGGTGTGTATACCCCATCTCTTTAGCATAGCTTACCAGTTGATCAGCAAGATCCCTATATGATAAAGGTCCATATCCTGTTTCACTTGTTTCATCAGGCACCTGCTTCCATGAGGATAGATGAACCTCGTAAATTGAGACTGGTGAGTTATGCAAATCAGACATTTTCCTCTTTTCTAGCCATGATGAGTCAGCCCATTGATAGTCTGTATGGTCGTATACAATTGAGGCTGTCAGTGGTGGCTTTTCTGCATAAAAGGCATATGGGTCTGCCTTTAGATATAGCTCATTAGATGGGGTTTTGATTTCATATTTATAGATGTCTCCATTAGTGATTCCCGGAACAAATATTTCCCAAACACCTGAGCTACCTAGTAATCTCATAGTATGTCGTCTGCCATCCCACTGGTTAAAACTACCTACTACACTAACACGCTTGGCTGAAGGTGCCCATACTGAGAAGGAAACACCCGAAATGCCATTAATGGTACGTTGATGTGCTCCTAAAAATTCATATGCTTTGTGGTGATTACCTTGATTAAATAGATATGTATCGTATTCGGATACGGTAGGTAAAAATGAGTAGGGGTCATATACCTCATAACAATGCCCGCTATTAGTTTGGATTTCTAGCTTATATGTAAAAAAATCTTCAGTATTATCAAAAAGTAATTCATAAAAGCCGTCATGTTCTGATTTGTTCATTTGAAGTCTTGTACCAGATTTTTCGTTAATAACAAAAACTGCGGGCGAGTCTGGTATATATACTCTTATTATTACACCATTTCGCTCAGTACCTTTAATTAAATGAATACCTAAAAGGTTGTGAGGATTTTTATTATCTCCATGTAATAAATCCTCCAACTCATGCAAAATTACCATACTTTCCATTCTACCATCCTCTTCTCTATAAGCTTTTTGTACCTAAATTGAGTATACTGCTTTGGGGGCATGCTAATTTCAATATTACCTTAATTAACTTAAATAATCAAGGTTTGCATTAATAAATGATTTAGTATATAATAAATCTGGTAAGTAACAAGAATAGCTTCTGATTAATATGCAATTATTATTCTTTGTAAATTTGGTATATTACGTTTTTTATACTTTTCACTGTATGATTGACAAGGTAGCTTATGGTTATTTACTAAATTGTCGTAAAAAAGAGTATTTATATAAAAGGATGGGAAATTAATGGAGCTGAATTCTGTTACACTTAAAGGAACACCTAATGGTCTTGTAATAATAATCAGAGAGGATTCAAATTTTGCAGAGGTTTTAAGTGAATTAGAAGAAAAGATATTATCAGCGGGTCAGTTCTTTAGAGGAGCTTCTATGAACGTGCTATATAGGGGCAAATTTATTAACAAAAATCAAGAGAATCAGATTCTGAGTATGTTGATAGAAAAAAGTGGTGCTCAGATAAAGAGCTTTGGCAGAGAACCAGAAAAAATGGATGTTGGAACAGACAATATGAAAACCACTGGATATAAAACCCACATGAATAGTCTGTTTTTTAAGGGGATTGAAGAAGGACCATGTAAATTTATCAGAGGTACTGTTAGAAGTGGTAGCTTAATTAAGTCAGATGGAAATGTAGTAATAATAGGTGACGTGAACCCAGGTGCGGAAATTAAAGCTCTGGGGAATATTATTGTAATGGGTGTTGTAAGGGGTATTGTTCATGCAGGGGCAGATGGTAATAAGGCTGCTGTAATTGTTGCCATGAAATTAAAGCCTGTTCAGCTAAGAATAGCAGATATCATTACAAGAGCACCAGATGAGCCTGATATTGAGTATGAAGAAAAGTCTGCTGAAATGGCTTATGTGAAAGATGGATACATAATTATTGACAAAATTCATTAGCGTTTATTGTGAGAACAAAAGGTTCTTAAGCTGTCCGCTATCTTCGATAGCGTCAACGGCATAGGGTTATTATAGGGTTAGAGCTTATAGCTTCAGCAGAGTATGTTTGGTTGTTGTATGTTTATGTATTAACGCAAGAAGCTCTCAGTAAACTTTTAATTGACAAAATATAAAAAAAAATATATAGTTTATCTTGGATAGAAATAACATTGTGAGGTCGGGGGTAATACAGATGGGAGAAGTATTAGTAGTAACTTCAGGTAAGGGTGGCGTAGGTAAGACTACAACAACGGCAAATATCGGAACAGGTCTATCTCTCTTGGGGAAAAAGGTTGTTCTTATTGATACAGATATCGGTTTAAGAAACTTAGATGTTGTACTAGGCTTAGAAAATAGAATAGTATATGATTTGGTTGATGTTATAGAAGGTGCGTGTAGAACCAAGCAGGCTCTAATAAAGGATAAAAGATTTGATGGACTATATTTGTTGCCAGCAGCTCAAACAAGAGATAAGTCTGCTGTGAACCCTGAACAAATGCTAAATTTATGTGAAGAGCTGAAGGAAGAGTACGATTACATATTAATAGATTGTCCTGCAGGGATAGAGCAGGGCTTCAAAAATGCAATAGCGGGTGCCGATAAGGCAATAGTAGTAACTACTCCCGAGGTATCAGCAGTTAGGGATGCGGATAGGATTATTGGTTTATTGGAGGCAAATGAGGTAAGAGCCCCTAAGCTAATTGTGAATAGGGTTAGACCAGATATGGTTAAAAGAGGGGATATGATGTCAATTAATGATATTATAGATATTCTAGCCATTGATTTAGTTGGCGTTGTACCAGATGATGAAAATATTATTGTTTCTACTAATAGGGGTGAACCTGCTGTTGCCGATAATAAATCATTGGCTGGACAGGCCTATAGAAATATAACTAAACGTATTATGGGAGAGGATATACCGTTATTGGATTTAGAAAGTTCCCAGGGCTTCATATCAAAGGTCAAGAGGATTTTTAAGCTATAAAAAGGGGAGATAAGTATGTTATTTGATTTATTAAACTTTGGAAAAAAGAAAGCTTCAAAAGACATTGCTAAGGAAAGGCTAAAGCTAGTACTTATTCATGATAGAGCAAATGTGTCGCCTCAATTTTTGGAGATGGTCAAAGGTGAGATAATTAAGGTAATTCAGAATTATATGGATATTGATGAAGGTGCCCTTGATATTCAGTTGACCAAGACCGAGAGTGAGGATGGGGAAAATTATGTTCCTGCGTTAGTTGCTAATATACCTATTAAAAAGGTGAAGGATAGTGGAAAGTAAATACGGCATGAAGACGGGTAGATAATATGAATATTGTACTTATAGCACATGATAGTAAAAAAGAACTAATGGAAGCTTTTTGTACAGCATATAAGCATATCCTGCAAAAGCATACTTTGTTTGCAACTGGCAGGACTGGTACGATGATAGAAGAAAACGTTGGTTTGAGGATAAAAAAGGTTGCTTCTGGTGAGACAGGTGAGCAACAAATTGCAGCAAAGGTTGCATATAATGAAATGGATTTGGTAGTGTTTTTTAGAGATAATTCTTCAGTACTCTCACTTAGAAATAACACTGAAAAAAGCTCCCTACGAAACCTATGTGATATGAATAATATACCTTTTGCAACTAATATTGCTACAGCAGAGGTGCTAATTCTTGGTCTTGAACGTGGAGACTTGGCGTGGAGAGAGTTGGTTAATCCTGCTAATTAGAGTTGCAGTAACAAAAGCTAGAATTGGTTCTATCTTATTCTTTACAAAAATATATATAATATATATCTTTGTGAGGAAAGTGATATAAAAATGAGTGAAGCGTACAATTCAATAGCTGATTTATATGTGGATAGATATAGAGGGAATAAAGGTAATTTAGTCCATCAGGATAAGCCTAGGAGTAGGAAAATATTCTTAAAAATTATTGTTAGCATAATAATAATAAGTGTTGTTTATTCATTAAAGTATTCGGAAAACAAGAATTTTATAAAAATATATGAGGTTATTAATAAGCAGGTAATCTTAACACACATGGATACAGAGCTTATTTATGACAATGCTAATGCTATGATTTCTCAAGCTATAGAACAAATTAAATCTAGGGTGAGTAATGTGCAAAAGGATTAGGATTACTCAGCTTATACGGGCGATTATGGGAGTGTTTGCTGTTCTTATTTTGGTTATTAAGCAACAATATATTCCATGTATACTCTTTGTTTATCTTTTTTTCTTTACTAAAAAGGAAGGATTTTGGGTGAGGTCAATGAATATCCAGAATATATTCTATAGAAAATCCAGAATATTAAGAAAAAGAATTTACCCCATAAGAAATATTGTGGTTCTAAGAGATGTTCTTCTAGGAGAATTAATTCCTAGCATGAATTCTGATAGATATTACATGGTTCACATAATAGATGAGGATTTTAACTCCATTGGGGTATTAACTGAACACCAAATATTAAATAGTGCAATTAACAATAGCTCGTCAATAAGGGTTGGGGATTTACTGGAGCATGGTTTTCACAACAAAGCAAAAAGCAGTAATTCATAGACAACTGCATATCACCGTATTCCTGAGTATTCTAATATTTTTTTCGTTGAAACAGGTCTGTTCATAGTGTTAATATGAACACCATCTACACCGTTTTGAATGAGGTCCTTTATCTGTTCAGCGGCATACTCAAGTCCTGCTTGCAATAAATCGTCAGGATTGTCTCCGTACTTTTCTATCATAATATAAAGCTTGGCTGGTATTGAGGCTCCACATAGCGTAGCAATGGTCTTAAACTGCTCTTCCTTAAAAACTGGCATAATGCTTGGTGTTATTGGACAGTTAATATTTAAGGAAATACATTTATCCATAAAATCATAAAAGATACGATTATCAAAAAATAATTGAGTGATAAGAAAATCCACTCCAGCATCTACTTTATGCTTTAAATAATGCATATCGTGTTTCATTCTGCTACTGTGTATATGACCCTCTGCATAAGCTGCTGCTGCAATACAGAAATCATTATTTTTTCTGATATGCTTAATTAAATCAGCGGCATATATAAATGCATTTTTACTGTAATCAAAATCAGGCATGTTTCTTGGTGGGTCTCCACGTAGAGCAAGGATATTTTCAAGATTACTTTCCTTCATCAAATTCATCATTTGGTCAACCTCATTTGCAGAGTGACCAACACAAGTAAAATGAGCCATGCTTTCTATACCATAGTCGTTTTTAAGCTTAGAGGCAATTTCTACAGTCCTTCCCTTTTTGCTTCCTCCAGCACCATAAGTTACACTAATGAAGTCGGGTTTCAGATCTTTGAATTGTGAAAGCTTACTATATACAGTCTCTATAGGTATATCTAAGTTTGGTGGAAATATTTCAAAGGATATTACAGGCTTCTTTTGGTTGAATAGACTACTAATTCTCATATTAGATTAATACCTCTTTTCTGCAATTTGTTCTAGTAAACTTATTGCTTTCATTTTATTATCTATATTTTATCATAAATCTATATTCTGTCAAGTTCAAATTAAAATCGCTTAAATACATTTAAATTCACCGTAAAATCTTCAAATACTCATATAAAGACTTGAGGCATAAACCTATAACTGTAAACAGCGTCTGAATAGACACATGTACAAATAAAGTTTATAAAATATTAATAAATTTTTTATTGTATTACTAGGCTATAAATGTTAGAATTTTATACAAAATAATAACGGAGGAAATCCAGAAGCAAGTATTTTAGAAAGAAAAGCTTTTGGTTAAACAAACACTATGGATGTATTTTTGGAAAAAATCGTTACAAGAAGGAAAACGGGCGTGGATTATCTTATTATAGGGGCTGTAATAGTTGGAATCATAGCTATGTTCTTATTTGTTATACCAGTACTTGCTCAATATTTACAAGGCGTTAGCTTAATAGCTTTTATGGGTGTGGCTTATTTAGGGTTTAGGATTATCTCTACCAGAAACATTGAGTATGAGTATGCTGTGACAAACGGAGATATTGATATTGATAAAATCATATCTCAAAGGAAGCGAAAGAAGGTGTTTTCTGCTAGCTGTAAGGATTTTGATATAATAGCACCAGTAAAAAGTGAGCAGTATACTCAACAGATCAGGGATATAAAGAAAAGCTTTCTATGTGTTACAAGAATGAGTGCTGACGATATTTATTTCTTCACCTTAAATTATAAGGGGGAAAAAACGGTTGTTTACTTTCAACCTACAGAAAAGATGCTGAATAACTTCAAGGCTTTTATTCCAAGAAAGGTATACTTATAAAAAACAACTGAATTTTGATAAATGTAGTTAATAGTATAAAGATTGTTTCAATAATTTACATGTAGAGTTTTTATTCGTATCAATGTATAATTTGTTTAAATAAAAGTAAGTAAGTAATTTTTGTATTGATATGTAAGCGTTTAACAAACTTCAAATTTGATGAAACTTCTAATCGGATAAAAATTCTAATGAAGTTCGTTAAATCGCCAAGACGAAATGTCTTGGAAACCGCTTACAGGCGTTATTTGTGCAAGATGCATGGTGGAGTTAATATCTTACAACGCAAAAAGCCTAAAATAGAGATATATGTAGACAGAGATTAGTTTATTTTATAGGGGTTGAGGTAATTGAAACAGTTTTTGAGGTTGGTTGTAGTTGCTATGCTAATTATAGCAGGGCTACTCATGGTGGTAAATATTATTTATAAATTATTCTTTATGCCCAATGAACAGGTGGTTGAAGCCTTTAAGTCTAAGGAGGTACACCTTATAATTGATGGCGAGGAAATCATAACCAAAAACCCTCCAAAAGTTGTTGGCGGGCAGATTCTATTGTCCTTTGAGGATATTAGAACAAATATTGATAAAGATATTTGGTATGATAAAAATGAACAAGGGGCATCAAGGGTTGTAAGTATTACTACAAAAAATAGAGTTGTTAGAATGCAGACAGAAAAGCTGAATGCTGTTGTTAATGACAAGCCAGTAGATTTAAAGATACCAGCTAATAACTACGAGGGTGTGCTGTTTTTACCAATTGAATTTTTAGCTGAGTTTTATGATATAGACGTAAATTACAATTCAGAGAATAATGTTGTTATAATTGATGATAAAACTATTGTTAAACGTATAGGCTATCCACTGGATGCTATGGGGGTTTTAAGAAGAGATAAGTCAATCAGGGCTCCTATAGTTAAGCTATTTGATTTATCTACAGAGAATAGAGAAGACAACCAAATATATATAACCAATGAATTTGATAAATGGTTTAAGGCAAGAACGGCAGATGGAATTATTGGTTATATAGAAAAGAGGTATGTAGTTGTAGAAAAATACCAAATTAACAAGCTTAAGCAACCTGAAATTAAGCCACATAATAATATAACTGGAAAGCTAAATCTTGTTTGGGAAATGAATTATCAGGGAACCCCAGACCTATCCTTGAGAGAGCCTATAGATGGACTGGATGTGGTTTCATTTACATGGTTTAAAGTGAATGATGAAAGAGGAAACCTAAGTAATAGTGGTAACTCTGTGCTTGTTGACTGGGCTCATAACCATGGTTATGAGGTATGGGGATTAGTGGCTAATGACTTTAGTAATCCAGATAAAACAAGTAAATTATTGCACAACTCAGAAGCAAGGATGGAGTTAATAAGACAAATACTAGCATATGCAGCTTTATACAGATTAGATGGCATAAATATTGACTTTGAGAATATAAATTTATCTGATAAAGACGCTTATACTCAGCTTATAAGAGAAATGTCACCATTGCTTAAGGAACAGGGGTTAATCGTATCTGTTGATGTGGGTGTGATGGGAGGAAGCGATAATTGGTCAAAATGCTATGATAGACAAGCCCTAGCTGAGTCAGTGGATTATCTATGTGTGATGACCTATGATCAGTATTGGTCAACCTCTCCTAAAGCTGGCCCTGTAGCACAGATGAGCTGGGTAGAAAATAAAATACAGGAGATTATTGAGATTGTACCGAGAGAAAAGGTTCTTTTAGGTCTACCATATTATACAAGGCTTTGGAAGGAATATAAGGATGAAAATGGAAATCAAAAGGTGAAGACAGAAAAGCACTTAAGTATAGATGAAGCAAAGGCTCTGGTAGATGAAAAGTCTGCAAATATAACCTGGGATGAAGAAAGCGGACAGTATTATGCCGAGTATGAGGAAGCCGGAGCTAAGTATAGAATGTGGATGGAGAATGAAAGGTCATTAGACCTTAAATCCTCTTTAGCTCTAAAATACCAGCTTGCAGGCGTTTGTGCATGGAGTGGAAACTTTGTGAAATACGATAATAAAGGTATTTGGACAGTTCTGAATACTAATCTAAAGGAATTAAATCACTATCAGGAATGGGAGTTTTTGAAAAAACAAATTAGCAACTAATTATTACAAAGAATTGATTGCATTGTCAGCTTTTAATTTGGAGCTCCTTGTTTTAGTAAAATATAAAGTTAAGTAGCGATAATATAGTCTTAGGGAGTTTTTAATGTCCATTCAGTATCCCTAAGACTATTTCTTTGTAACCTTGCAGTGTTTACTATTATTACTGTTGCCATTATTATTGAGTACATAAAAAGTCATGTTTTTAAAGGTAAAAAATAAAAATAATGCTATTGTTAGTATTGACTTTTTACTTTTCCAGTGATAATGTTTAGTTACTAATTAGTAATAATATAATACTAATGGAATTACAATCCTGTTTAAATCTTTTCAGGCAGTTATTTGTTCTTGGGGGTGATATTTTTGATTTAAGAATATACATATAATTAACAAAAAATAAGTAAAATATAAAATTTAGAAGCAGAATTATAGTATGACTTTTAGTAAAAAGTTTTTTGTGGTAATAATGGTTATGGCAGTTATGGTTTCATTGTTCAGCAATACCTATGCTTCAAATCTAGTTAATAATAAGGTAAAACTATTCTACCCTATTGATGGTATAAAGTTTACAACAGTAGAAATTAAAGTTCCGAGAGAATTTGAAAAGCGAGTAGAACTATTTGCATTAAAAGCACTTTTTAATAATAAAAATGTTCCTAAAGAAGCTTTTACAGAGATACCCAAAGGAATAGAGGTTAATAACGTAACTGTAGTAAATGGTAGCGCAAAAGTTGACTTAAGTAAGGAGTTTTTAAATAAAGTAACCCCTAATCATAATATACCCACTATATTGGATACAATTACTAGAACACTTTTTGAGTTTAGTAGCATTAACCAAATAAACATAACATTTGATGGGGAAAAAGTAAGTAGCGTAAATGAATGGGTTTTTAATGAATCTTTTAAAAGGCCAGTTGTTTTACCAGTTAGTAATAAAACAAAAAAATTCAATGAGAGCCTTCAAGGAAAGACTAAAAATGAAATACTTGATATGCTGAAAAAGCCTGAAAACCTTTACATGGCTATGGCGACTACAACATACCCCAAAAAAGTATACCTGGATGCTGGACATGGTGGAAGTGACCCTGGAGCTTCTGGCACTTATAATGGTATAACTTACTATGAGAAGAATATAAACTTGTCTATAACAAATGCAGCAAAAGCAAAGTTAGAACAATTTGGATATACTGTTTATATGAGGAGGACGAGTGATACTTATACTAATTATACTCAAATAGCAGGTCTTGCAAATGCGACCGATGCTACATGTTTTGTTAGTATTCATTGTAATGCTAGTACTAATTCATCAGTGCATGGAACTGAAGTGTATTATCCAGATCACGATAGTTATTCGAACCCATTTCCAAATAGAATTACAACAAGTACAGAGTTAGCTTCTGTTGTTGGTAGTGCTTTAAATTCATGGAATCTACCATACTGGGGAACTAACCCTAAAGTAGGTAATTATGCCGTTCTAAATGGTACAAAAATGTTTGCAATTCTTGTAGAATGTGGATACCTGTCAAATTCGGGAGATTTGCAGTATTTAATAGATACTACAAATCAAGTTGATGTTGGTGAATCTATAGCTATAGGAACAATGAACTTTTTCTTTATTAATGGTTGGCATTAATGCATTTTGAAGAAATGATGGAGGCTTCTCCATCATTTCTTCAAAATAAGCTACTGAGTACAAAACGAGGTGAAGGTTGAAAGAAAATGACCTAATAAAATGATTTAAATAGAATAGGTATATATATATAATTTTCTTTCAACCCAAATTTGTGCCTGAAGAGAGGAATGGATATAAGATGAGAGAAAGGGAGGGACATGATTATGAAAAAAAGGTGTACTTATATAATATGCATTCTTTCTATATTAACAGTATTGCTTAGTTATATTTGCTTTTTCCCAGATTCTGGCTATAGTTTATTCAAGGTAATACCCGCAATAAAAAGTATTGACCAGCTTAAAGAGCAGAATGCAACATTACTCACAGATATTGGAAAAAAGGATGAATTAATTGAAAAGCTAGAATTAACACAAAATGAAAACACTAGTCTGAAAAAAAGAATTGGCGAATTATTGGAAATGAATATGGTGGTAAACATAAATGGATACGAAATGAAATTAGCAGGAGAGAGGGATCTAAGTATAAGCTTAGAAAAAAATGCAATTATGGAAAGTAGGGCTATTGAATTTATTCTTGCTATGTTTAACAATGAAATGAATAATTTTAAAGACTTATGTACGGAGGACTTATATAAGGAATTAGTAAAAACTGATTATATAGTTGATGTAAATGAAATGACTGAATCACAAAACGTGTTTTCCGAGATTAAAGGAAAGAAAATTGCGAGTTTTTACCAAATAACTCCTCCGTTCAAAAATAATAATGGATATACGGTTATAGTTCTATTTGCCAGTAATGATTTTGAAAATGGTAGGTACATACATGGAGTGTTTAACTTTATAGAATACAAAGGGAATCTTTTAATAAGTTTTTTTGGTAGAGACATATAATGCATACTCTCTGAAGTTTAAAGTTGTTTGTCAATAAGAACTATGTTGACAATGCTATTTAAAATATTGGGCAATATGGTTCTTATTGCAGGTCGGCAGGTCCGACAAGCTTTTTTATACTTCTTTGAATAGCATCCTTCGAATTTTTCCAGGGTTCATCCTTGAAACGGTAGTCGAATTTTTTTGTAAACCAGTTGACATCCTCTTGTATTCGTTGCATGTTGGTAACCTGCTGAGACATTAGGTTTCTTATAAAAATAGCTTGATTTTTGGTATCAAGATATTTTTGACAGCCTAATAAGAGTAACTTCAGGTGCTTTATGCAGACCCCCTTTTTGCTGTTAAATAGCCTGAAGAATTCAGGCTCCTTGAAATACAAATAAAGTATTACATCTATAAACTTATCCATAGTAAAGTTGATTTTATTGCAGATTGTACAGGAATGCTCAAGCTCGTCAAGCACTTGCACTATTTCAGCTAAAAATTCTTGAGTAGCTGTCTTCTTTCTTTTAAGCTTGTTAACTAGGCCATCACCAAGACTCAAGTCACATTCCTTTGCTATTAGCGAGCTATTATTTTCATATGCTTTTGAAAGCCTTGCATTTTGTTCTATTAGGTGTGTATCTATTATAAGTGCCAATGATAGCCTATTCTTCTGTAAATTATTGAGCTTCGTAAAATGCTTTTGACAAAAGCCATTTTTATTGGTTTCAATTCTACTGTCAGGCTCCATCATTGATGCACCTAATGTATATTCTAACGCTTCTTCTTCTAGCTTTTCTTCCATTAAGCATAGGGGGCATTCACAGTCCTGTTGAAAAGCTTCAGTTACGGGAATAGTGTATATTTTCTCCTTCAAATAATCTCCTCCAGTATATCTTCTCAAGTATATCTTAAATAAGGCAATATAGTCTAATTAACATCTATACTTACATTATAGCATACTTTTATGCGTATATATGTTATAATTATAAGTATTATTAGTCGAGTTTAAGAAAGAATGGTAGTTTATGTCGAAAGAAAATGAATTTAAAAGAAGCTATAGAGTAGAGGAACTAAAAAACAAAGTAGTTGTTTATGGAATATCTGATTTTAATCTTGAGCATACCTTTGAGTGCGGACAATGCTTCAGATGGGAAAAAGAGGACAATGGAAGCTATACAGGGGTTGCATATGGCAAGGTTATTAATGTAAGCATGCCTTCAGATGATCAAATCATAATAAATAATTGCTCAATATCAGATTATAACACCATTTGGCATAGCTTCTTTGATTTGGATAGAGATTATGCAAAAATAAAGCAGAGGCTTTCTATTGACCCTGTAATGAAAAAAGCTATAGAATATGGATGGGGTATAAGATTATTAAATCAGGAGTTTTATGAGACGGTTTTTTCCTTTATTATATCTCAGAATAATAATATTCCTAGAATTAAAAGGATTATATCTGAATTAAGTAAAGGACTGGGGACACCTATTACTTATAATGAAAAAGCTTATTATTCATTTCCAGAGCTGTTCATGCTATCTCAAAACGCAAGGGATAAAATTGATGCTTGTAGAGCAGGTTACAGATGTAAGTATATACTTGACTCAGCCTCATACTTAAACCAAAACAAGTTGAATATAGAGGAGTTGCGAGGGGCTAGTTTTATAGAAGCTAGGAATAAAATAATGCAGTTGAATGGAGTTGGGGAAAAGGTTGCTGACTGTATTTTACTTTTCAGTGGAGTAAAATCAGATTCCTTCCCTGTTGATCGCTGGGTAATCAGAGTAATTAATAAATTCTATTCAGAATGCTTTAATGCTGAACCATCAAAGGAAGAAATTCGTGAATTTGCAATAGAACGATTTGGGGAATATGCAGGAATTGCTCAGCAATACCTATTTTATTATGCCTTGAAGACTATGAAATAGTGAATATTAGTAAATTCAATATTTATCCAATAATAATTTAACGTTAACCAATTTCTATTGGGTCAGGGGAGTGTTGTATGTTTTGTTAAAAAGGGTGAAGCTTGTCTATTATTCTGGTACTGGATGCACTGAGAGGGTAGCAAGGTGCTTTGAAGGTTCAATCAGGGATTTAGGGAGTGAAGTACATGTACAATCTTTGAGTAAAAATGCAATGCTTGTAACAGCAGAATACGATATGCTAGTGCTACTGTTTGCTGTCCATGCTTGTAATGCTCCAGAGGTTGTATATAAGTGGCTTGATGGCTTAGAACATGTTAAAGATAAACCTGCTGTAGTTATTTCCGTATCAGGAGGTGGAGAGGTTATGCCTAATACTGCTTGTAGGGTAACCTCAATTAATAAGCTTGAAAGCAAGGGTTATCAAGTGTTTTATGAACAGATGCTTGTGATGCCGTCCAATTGGATAGTTTCTACTAAGCCACCATTAGCTAAGATGCTTTTAAATGTATTACCACAGAAGATTAAGATTATTGTAAATGATATAGAAAAGGGAGTATTTCATAGAACTACGCCATATATGATTGATAGATTTTTTACTCGTATTGGTTTGATAGAGAGGCTTGGAGCAAGATATTTTGGGAAACACATAAGGTTTAGTGATTCATGTACAGGTTGCGGATGGTGTAGCAGTAATTGTCCAGCCGGGAATATTACATTAGAAGATGGCAGACCTAAGTTCAGTAATAAGTGCCATTTATGCTTAAAATGTATTTACGGATGCCCTAGAAAAGCTCTTAAACCTGGTTTGATAAAGTTTGTAATTATAAAGGATGGATTTGATTTGAATAGTATTGACAAGATAGAGCTTGTAGAAGAGGTAGACGTGTTGCACCTAACAAAAGGGTATCTTTGGAGTGGAGTAAGAAAATACTTATTAGATTAAAAAGCTCCGTATAAGGGAGCTTAAACATAATTGTCAACGTAACTATTCAGACAATAATCTTTATATATGTTTTACTGTTGCTTTTAAGCACTTATGTAGCAAGGCTTCACATAAGTGCTTAAAAGCTGTATTAGAAAAGTTGAAGTCTGAATAGTTACTTGTCAACTAACAACGCAATTTGATTAATTTCCTTATTCTTTGACAAACGATTATGACTATTGTATAATAAAAATGTTATTGTTTCTTATCAATGGGGGGGAATCTGTTGATTTAAGAGGTGTTTTATATGTTTAATATTGGAGATAGGATTGTCCATCCAATGCATGGTGCTGGTGTTATTGAGTCAATAGAAGAGAAAGAAGTACTAGGGCAAAGGCAAAGCTACTATATTATGAAAATGCCTATAGGTAATCTTAAAGTAATGATACCAACGAAAAACATACAGGATATTGGTATCAGAGAGGTAGTAACCTTAAGAGATGCAGACAGGGTGTTTGAAGAGCTTACTGGATATACTGATAATAAAAAAAACAGTTGGAGTAAGCGTTATAGAGAAAACTTGGACAAGATTAGAGGTGGAGACGTATTTGAGGTAGCAGAAGTTGTTAAAGCATTAATGATTAGGGATAAGGAGAAGGGGCTTTCTACTGGAGAAAAAAAGATGCTAAACAGTGCTAAACAGATACTGATAAGTGAATTAGTTCTGGCAAAGGGGGTAAACCCTATAGATATAGAACAAAGAATTGATGCATTTTTAAAATAACTTTGGGTCTTGTTGTGGTTAATAAAATTTTAGGGGTAGGATATAGTGGTAAATAATTTTGTGAAGTATGCGTTTGCCGTAGTTGGCATTATTACGGGAATTACATTATCTCGACTACTATTACAGGAGAACTTTGTTAATGTATCAGGCAATTTATCTACATTCATTTTAATATTCATAGCGGTGGTTTGTGGTGTTTTGTTTTATTCTGTCGGAATGAAGACAGCAGAATTTACAGTTAACGCTTTTGATGTAGTAATTGCAAGGGTGCATAAAATGACCTTTAATGAATTAGGGGTTAGTGCTATTGGTTTGGTTGTAGGACTTATAGCTGCAAATCTAATTTGCATATCAATAAATAGAATACCAGTGATAGGTGTTTCTTTATCTATTATCATAAATATTTTATTTGGGGCCTTTGGGGTCTTTTTATTTTCAACAAAGAAGGGTGAGGATTTAAGAGGATTTTTTAGATCCGGAAATAGTGAAGAAAATTATAGCAAAAAGCCTAAAATATTAGATACAAGTGTAATCATTGACGGTAGGGTTGTTGATGTATGCAGAACAGGGATTGTTGAAGGAAATATAATAATTCCAGACTTTGTTTTGGATGAATTGAGGCATCTTGCTGATTCAGAGGATGATATAGTAAGGCTAAAGGGTAGAAGGGGTTTGGATATATTAAGCGTTTTACAGAATGAAATCAAATACCCTGTTAAGGTTGTAACCAGTGAAGGTATTAACAGTAGTGCTGAGGTTGATGAAAAGCTTTTATTATTGGCAAAAAAAATGAATGCAAAGGTTGTAACCAATGATTACAATCTCAACAAGGTAGCAAAGATTAAAGAAATTCCAATTTTGAACATAAATGACCTTGCTAATGCTATGAAACCAATTGCGGTATCGGGTGAGGAAATGAATGTAAAAGTGGTTAAATGTGGGAAAGAAAATGGGCAAGGTGTAGGATATTTAGAAGATGGGACAATGATTGTTATTGAGGGCGGTAGTAAGTATAAGGGTGAGAATTTAGACGTCGTTGTTACAAGTGTTTTACAGACCTCGGCAGGAAGAATGATTTTTGCTAAGCCGAAGGTGGTTAGTTAAGGAGCATTTTATGTGTGAAAAAAAAAAAGATATTGATATAAACCTGCTTTATAATACTATTTATGAAAATAAAGAAATATCAGCCACGGCTATAATAGTTGCAGCGGGCAAGGGAACACGTATGCAATCAGATATAAATAAGCAGTATTTGAAGCTTAAAGAAAAACCTGTTCTTGCAAGAACAATAGAGGCTTTTGAGAATAATAGCCTAGTGAAGGATATAATACTAGTTCTTAACAAGGACGAAAGAGATTATTGTAACGAAAATATCATTAAGCCTAATAACTACAAAAAGGTCAGCAGAATAGTTGATGGGGGTAGAGAAAGGCAGGAGTCTGTTTATAATGGTATAGAGTGCCTACAGCATGGCGGTGAAGATGTAATACTGGTGCATGATGGAGCCAGACCTTTGATAACAGATGAAATAATTACAGATTGTATACTAACAGCAGTACAGTTTGGTTGTAGCTGTGTAGGTGTTCCTGTCAAGGATACTATAAAAAAGGTGCATATAGACGGTTTGGTAATAAAAACCTTACCACGTTGCTGTTTATGGTCTGTACAAACACCACAGGCATTCAAATATGAAATAATAAAGTCTTGCCATGTAAAGGCACGTAACGAGGGATTAGTGGTAACTGATGATGCTTCTTTGGCAGAGTATTATGGACATAAGGTTAAAATGGTAATGGGAAGCTACAAGAATATAAAGCTTACCACCCCGGAGGATATTATAATTGCAGAGAGCTTGCTTCATTTAAACTGTGATATATAACCCTCAACAAGGGTTACTCCTTCTTGTAAAAGACTATTTGCTCGCTTTCGCGTATTCCCTTCAGAGTAAAGCTTAAAAACTGGTAGCTCAGAGTCAGGTAGTATTAGTAGCCAACCGTCTTCGTAGATAAGCTTAATTCCATCAAGAAGCTCTACCTTGTTTTTAATTATGGACTCTTTCTTATTAAGCTCAGAGGTAATTAATAATCGCATTACCTTACCTTTTGATGACCATGGGCAGAAAACCTCTGCCTGCTCAATGTAAAATTTAGGCAATTTATTAGCAATAACCCTCAATTCAGTATTATTATTGCCCAGAAATTCTATTATTTTAACTAAGCCTGATATTGCATCATATTGAAGCGTAAATTGAGTGTATTTCTCATTTCTAGAATAGGGGTTGTGCTGTAGCATTTCCTTCATGATAAGATTTGAGTGGGATTTCGTTCTTAATACGCTACCAGCATACTTTTTGGCAAGCTTTTCTACTGCCCACGTTGTTGAAATAGGAACCACTACCTGCTGTGGCGGTGAGGATTTGAAAAGTATATATGAAATTAACAGAATGTATAAGTCGCCAGAGATTATAGTACCATTTTTTTCAATTAGAGACAATGACTCACCGTTGCTGTCTATATATGCAGCAAAATCACAATCAGTAGATTTCATTTCACTTTTTATAATTTCTGTATCTTCTAGCTTTGCAGAAAAGAATTTAGTTATCTTACAGCCAGCCTTTGATATTATTGGAACTACCAATGACAAAACAAAACCTGATGGAGATATAATACAGATTTTTGGGGAATGATTGTTTATACGTGAAACGTCTAATCGTTTAATCAAAATATCAGTATAATGAGAAGCAAAGTCTGTAATATTATTTAATCTGTTAATCTCATCAATAGTACATCTTTTGAAATCTTCTTTTTGAAAGGCGTTTTGTATTTTGCGTTCTATAGACCTTTCTACATTAGCTCCTGAAGAATCCATAAAATCTACAACTAACTGGTTAGGATCAAGGTCGCAATTTTTTATGTGTATGCCACCATTAACAGATAAAAAGGATATAGCTTGCCTAGCTATTGGAGTAAGCATGTTGCTTAGGTTAAAAACTTCAATACCCACAGACAATAAGCCAGATATAAATGCGTGTTTGAACATTATGGCAGAGTTAGCAGTACTTGAGCTTACAACGACTCGCTTATCCTTTCCAAGAACAGAGCCATAAGCTGCACCTAAACGTGTTGCATATTCAGGTATTATATCAATGTTAACTATACCCGTAAGGCCTGATTTGCCAAATAAGCTTTGAATACCTTTGCTTCCCCATATAAGGTTACGATCAATAAGTGTGAAGGGCTCAACAGTTTTTTCTGGCCATATTCTAATGTTAGGTTTAACGACTACACGCTCATTTATAGTGCAATTGTCTCCTACTACAGAATTTTCATAACAGGACACATTATTCTTTAAATGAACTTTATTACATATTATTGCACCACGTAGCTCTGAATGAAAGTCTAAAACACTATTATTCCATACGATGCTTCTTTTTATTGACACCTGATCCTTGATTATATTGTTATTACCTAATACAGACATACTATCAATAATTGCTCCATTGCGAATGATGCAATTAGAGCCGATAACACATGGACCATTAAGTATGGCACCTGGCTCAATTGTGCTTCCCTTACCTATCCATATTTTATCCCCCCTTTTTTTTCCCTTAACCCTAAGCTTAATTTTATTTTCCATTATATCTATATGAGCTTGCTTATATGCTGACAGATCCCCTATATCAGTCCAATATGAGTTAGTTGTATACCCATATAGTGACTTTTGCATAGAAAGCATACTAGGAAAAATGTCCTTACTGAAGTCTGACTTACTATTTTTAGGGATAAACTCTAATACTTCTGGTTCAAGAATATAAATACCAGTGTTGATTGTATCACTAAAAACCTCTCCCCAACTAGGTTTTTCCAAAAATTCAACTATAGCACCACAATTATCAGTTACAACAACACCGTATTCTAATGGGAAATCTACATGAGTAAGTACTAATGTTGCCATCGACTGTTTATCCTTATGATGAGATATGACATCAGTTAAGTTAATATCAGTTAATACATCACCGCTGATAACAATAAAGGGTTCGTTTAGAAAGTCGATAGCGTTTTTTACACTTCCTGCTGTTCCAAGAGGCTCGTTCTCAGTATAGTAGCTAAGTTTTACTCCAAAGGCAGACCCATTACCAAAATAGTCCATAATCTTTTGTGGCATATACATGAGTGTTATTGCAATTTCAGTAATACCATGAGACTTTAGCAAATATATAATATGCTCCATTATTGGAAAATTCATTATAGGAACCATTGGCTTTGGTAAATCACATGTTAGTGGCCGTAATCTAGAGCCTTCTCCGCCTGCTAAAATCACTGCTTTCATTCTATCGTCCTTTCCAATAAAAAATAATTAGCATAATTAGTTCTTGCTTGGATAGTATACCTTGACTATTCTAACTCCCTCATGCCTGTGTTGCAAAAACATTTAATTTTAATACTATGTACGAAATATATTATTCAACATAAGCTGTCATACTTAGAATATATCCTAAAAATATAATTTATAACAAGAATATTATAAATAGGTTAAAAAAATATATGACTAAAACAAAAATTTTTAGAAATAATAATATTGGTATAAATTGTATGTGCAATCTTTAAAAATGTGTGGTATAATAATTACCAAAAGAGGAAGCAAGAAAAAATGATTATTGACAGCAGAAGAAAAAATATATAAGGAGAGGGATAATGAAAGTAAAAAAGTTTGTATCAGTAGTTGTGGGCTCATTTTTAGTTTTAAATATGAGTGTTAATGTATTTTCATATAGTGGCACACTTAAGCCAGAAATGAATAATAGTGATGTAGCTAGTCTGCAAATGGATTTAAAGGAATTAGGCTTTTTCCCTGAAGAATTAGAGTGTACAGGCTACTATGGAGACATAACAGTTAAAGCAGTAAAGGATTTTCAAAAATATAACGGAATGGCTTCGGACGGAATTGCTGGAAAGAATACTCAGGAAAAGATATTGGAGATATTCAACGCAAAAAATGATGTAGACATGGAGGTCTGGCAGATTATAAAATTGCAGCAGGACTTAAAAAAGCTTGGATATTTCCCAGCGAACATAGATTGTACAGGATATTATGGAGAAATCACAGTTAAGGCAGTAGAGCAATTTCAAAAAAAGAATAGTTTGTTGGTGGACGGTGTAGCAGGCAAGAATACTTTAGCAAAGATAGCTCAGCTTGTAGGTGGTACAAGCACTACAGTAGCATCATCAAGTGAAAGCTCGTCTAGTACTAGTACATCATCTAATGAAATTAAGGCTAGCATTTCAACTGAGGATGTGTCAAAAGATTACTTAGTGTCTTGGTTTGGAAATGGTGAGAATATTTTGGCAAAAGGTACAGTAGTAACAGTTTATGATATAAATGCAGGGTGTACATATAATATTAAAAGAACCTTTGGCACGAATCATGCTGATTGTGAAACTTTAACCTTACAGGATACAAATATTATGAAACAGATATACGGAGCAAATTGGAGTTGGGACAGGAGACCTGTTATATTAATATTTGGAAAGAACAGAATTGCAGCTTCTGTAGCTGGAATGCCTCATGCAGGGGTTGATGGTGCAGCAAGTCTGAAAACAGTTAGCTCACGAAGTGGAGGGTATGGCAGAGGCACAAATCTGGACGAGATTAAAGGTAATGGTATGAATGGTGTATTTGATGTTCACCTATATAAGAGTAGAACGCATGTAACTGGAAAGGAAGACCCAAAGCACCAAGCAAGTGTTAATGTAGCCGCTACCTGGCTTAGTAAGAATTCTGACAAGCTAGAGGAGATTATTTCAAAGCTAAAGTAAGTATATAAGCTACAAGGAGTATTGTAGATAATTATCTGAAAAATATAGGTTGATAGATAGAGAAAGGGGATGTTATAAAGCATCCTCTTTTTCTGTAAGAAGAAGATTTGATTGGTTAGTAAGGGGAGCTTAGTATTTCTAAAGAAATAATTTCATAAAAATGCATTTAAAGAAGGAATTTTAAAATTAATATAGAATTAATATAAATATAACCTTAATCTATTATTAACATAAAATCGCCAGGACGAAATGGCTTGAGAACCGCTTACCGGCGTTATTTGTGCCACAGTCATGGAAATTAGTATGAAATAACATAACAAATAAAACATAATTAAATTTAATAAATATCAAGAAAGTATGAAAAGGTGTAATTCTGATATTTACAGCATATATATATTCAGTACTAAAAATAAAGTATTTATGATTTAGTGCATTATCAGTGTATTAGAAGTGAGTATCAGATTAAATATTGTTTTAAGGGAGGAATTGATATGAAAGACTATAGCGTTGACAAAATACGCAATGTCTGCTTACTCGGTCATGGCGGGGCGGGTAAGACCACTCTGGCAGAAGCCATGCTTTTTAACTCTGGAGCACTGGATAGATTTGGGAAGGTATCTGACGGTACTACCACGTGTGATTACGATCCTGAAGAGATTAAAAGAAAATTCACAATAAGTACTGCATTGGCTCCTTGTGAGTGGAAGGACATAAAAATAAATATTATTGATACTCCTGGTTATTTTGATTTTGTTGGTGAGGTTAAAGAGGGTATTAGAGTAGCTGAAGGTGCGATTATTCTGGCATCTGCTAAGGATGGCGTGCAGGTGGGGACTGAAAAGTCATGGGAATATGCAACTGAACAGGGTATACCAAAGATATTTTTTATTAGCAAGGTTGATGAAGATAATTCTGATTTTAGTAGAGTGTTTAATGAATTAGTAAGTACTTTTGGCAAGAAAGTAATTGCGTTTGAGGTACCTATTATTGAGAATGAAAAAACAGTTGGTATAGTAAATGTAGCAACCTTAAAGGCAAAAAAGATTCAAGGAGACAAATTCTCTGAAATTGAGATCCCAGAGAATATGAAGGATAGAGTAAATGAATTGAGAGAAGGCATAAAGGAGGCTGTAGCTGAGACCAGTGAAGAGCTAATGGAAAAGTTCTTTTCAGGTGAAGAGTTTCAGGATGATGAGATAAAAAATGGTTTAAAGACGGGAATTATGGCAGGTGACATAACACCCGTTTTTTGTGGTTCATCGATAGCAAATGAAGGTATACAAATGCTTATGGATGCTATTATTAAATACATACCTTCTCCAAATGAGAAGCAAAAGGTTAAGGCTCAGAAGGTAGGAACTGATGAAGTGGTTGAGCTTAAGGTAGCACCTGACGAAAGTGTTTCAGCATTTGTTTTCAAAACTGTTGTTGACCCATTTGTAGGCAAAATATCTATGTTTAAGGTTGTTTCTGGAGAGATAACAGCAGATAGTACTATATATAACTCTAGTAAGGATAAAATTGAAAAGCTTTCTCAACTGTTTTTGGTAAGAGGAAAAAAACAGATTCCAGTAAAGAAGCTAGCTGTAGGGGATATAGGAGCAGTTGCTAAATTAGTATCTACAGAAACGAACGATACCTTATGTGACAGGTCAAAACCAGTAATTTTAGAGAAAATACAATTTCCTATACCTAATTTTGTTTTAGCAGTTATACCTAAGACAAAGGGTGACGAGGAAAAAATCAGTTCAGGGCTTCATCGCTTACTGGAGGAGGATCCAACCTTTAAGGTAGAAATAAATACAGAAACTCATCAGACACTACTTTCTGGTATTGGAGAACAGCATCTAGATGTTATTATTAATAAGCTTAGAACTAAATTTAAGGTAGAGGTTGAGCTTGTAGATGCAACAGTACCATATAGAGAAACTATTCGTAAGAAGGTAAAGGTAGAAGGGAAGCATAAAAAGCAGTCTGGTGGCCACGGTCAATATGGACATGTTTGGATAGAATTTGAACCAGGTCAGGAAGAGGGGTTAACCTTTGAGGATAAGATATTTGGAGGCTCAGTACCTAAGCAGTACTTTCCTGCTGTAGAAAAGGGACTGAAGGAAAGTATGATTAAGGGTGTTTTAGCAGGATATCCTGTTGTTAGCTTAAAGGCAACTCTTTTAGATGGCTCCTATCATCCAGTTGATTCTTCAGAAATGGCGTTCAAGGTTGCAGCAAGTCTTGCTTTTAAAAAGGGGATTACAGAAGCATCACCAGTCTTGCTTGAGCCGATAGCACATGTGGATATAAATGTACCAGAACATTATATGGGAGATGTTATTGGTGATCTCAATAAAAGAAGAGGCAGAGTTTTGGGCATGAATCCTATAGCTGGTGGCTTACAGCAAATACTTGCAGAAGTACCCTTAGCAGAAATGTTTAAATATGCTACTGATCTTCGTTCTATGACACATGGCAGGGGATACTTCAAAATGACCTTTGAAAGATATGAGGAAGCACCACAAGTAGTAGCAGACAAGGTTATTGCTGAGACAAGAGCTGCTAATGAGTAGAAGATAGACGAAAGCTTTAATACTTCGAAAACAGATATAAATACCCACTTAGTTAGATATGGCTTAGTGGGTATTTTTGACATATTAAGAACCTTGTTGTTTTCTATTCTTAATCAAGCTATCTAACACCTCTGTATATAAAATGTCTGCATACGCTCTCCAATTATTGCTAATATTAATTGCCTCTTCCTTGGAGCCAACAGTTACTTTTATGTCAATAAGAGAAAAATCATCCTCTTTAATCTTGCACTTAACAACATACTCATTCTCGTTTTCACATGTATAGTCAGAAATTATCATGGTTTCATTTCTATAGTTTTTTCGGATTTCTCTTACAGTAGAAGCTATTCTTTTTTTCAGGCCAATTGGTAGAAGGTCGGTAAACATGTTTAAAACCTCCTTGCCTTTAGTTGTAATTATATACATTGAGCGAGAATCCTCAGTTTTAGATTCTAGATACTCATCAATGAGCATTTCACTTAAAAACTGCTGAAGGAAAAAATAATTCATATAGCTATTCTCAAGTACAACTTTAGTAATAAAGGTATTTGTTACAGGAAGATTGAGCTTATCAATAATATATAATAACAAAATTTTATTTTCCGCTAGCTCTCTATTATCATCTATGTTTATCGACATTAAAACACCTACACTTTCATAAGAGTATATTGCGAAATACTGCACAAATTGAGTATGATTTTGCATAAAATGTAGCAACGTAAAAAGCTTTATAAAGCCTTTGACATTGTTTAATTTAATCAGATTAATGACAAGGGTATTATAACATAGTAAAAGAAAGGCTGCAAGAATATACTACTTTAATTAATTGTGGTGGAGAAGCAAGGTTCTTATCATCTGCCTGAAAAAAATTGCTTTTTCTTAAACACTAATAATGTTAATGGTAAAAAAACAATAGCACTTAGTATATTGAAAATGGTATGTGAATTTGCAATAAGAAAAGCGGAGTGTTGATTTAGTAGCTTCGTATAGGCTTCAGCAAGCTCGCAAAAGGGCTTAATGAAAATAAGTACAGGAATTGCACATATTAGATTATAGAAGGTGTGAAAGAATGCAATTTTTTTAGCAGAAATACCCGAAGAAATTGCTGCTATTTGAGCCGTTATACAGGTTCCTATATTGTCACCTAGCATGAAAGCTATGGCACATGGTAGTGAGATAAGGCCTGAGGAAAAGAGTGCAATAGAAAGACCAACGGTGGCACTACTACTATGAACTAGTACTGTAAGAATAACACCGCCTATAAATGAAAGTAATAGACTATTACCGCAGTGTGTGACAAAAGAGCTTATTTGCTGGTTGCTATGGATATAGGCTGCTCCAGAGTGGAGGGTCTTAACTCCAAAGAGCAGGATACCAAGCCCAAGTAGAATATTACCTAAATTACTGAATCTTTTTACTAATAAAAAGATTGAAGAAGTCATTTTAAAATTATTAATTAGCATTAAAAACAAGCCAATAATTATGAAAATCTCTGCAAAGGCAGAAAGGTTAAAGGAGATTAGCTGTGCTGTTACTGTGGTTCCGATGTTGCAACCATATACAATACCTAATGCGGGATACATTGAAAGAATTCCTGCATCAACTAATCCTACAGTTATAAGCATTACAGCTGTACTACTTTGCAGAGTACCCGTTAGTATAATGCTGATGAAAAAGGGAAGCATTATTGAATGCCTATATCTTGAAAGTATTTTTTCTATTTTAATAACATTCAGGCATTCAATTCCTCTTGTCATCATATTAACACCGAATATTAGAAGGATTGAGCCTAGAATAAATGATAAAAGTATCCTAATCATTACAACGCTTTCACATTATTTCATAAGATATTTCCTATAATAATCATATAGAAATATGATTGAATTTATGAATATAATATTTTTATGGGTTTACTTTATTACTTGTAGCATATAAAATGGTATGTTATAATGAACAAAAGAAATGCAAGATTTGGAGAGTGAGTTTGCAAAATGAGATTTACAAAGATGCATGGGTGTGGAAATGACTATATTTATGTCAACTGCTTTGAAGAAGTAATTGAAAATCCTTCTCAAGTGGCAGTATTTGTGAGCGATAGGCA
>QKEK01000193.1 GCA_003251775.1 Clostridia bacterium
TTCTTTAAAAAAGCGTGTGCACATGGTAAGCAATCCTTAACAATGTGCATGGGATTCGGATGTAATGCGGCTGGTATTGTTGGCTGTAGAATTATAGACTCTCCGAGGGAGAGGCTTATTGCTATGATAACTAATAGCTTTGTACCATGTAATGGTAGATTTCCTACCCTTATTGCTATTATTGTCATGTTCTTTACAGGGGTTTTTGCGGGACCATTACAGACAGTGGTTTCTACAGTATTGCTTACCTTACCGGAGTTATTGTTCTTGGGATTGTTATGACGTTAGCAATGTCAAAAATACTATCAAAAACTATATTAAAAGGACTTCCCTCAACCTTCACCTTAGAGCTTCCACCATACCGAAAGCCACAAATAGGAAGGGTAATAGTGAGATCAATATTAGATAGGACATTATTTGTATTAGGTCGTGCTGTTTCTGTAGCTGCACCTGCTGGTCTAATAATATGGAGTATGGCAAACATTCAAATAGGCAATCTCAGCTTGCTTTCTCATTGTGCAGGCTTCCTTGACCCATTTGCAAGGCTATTGGGAATGGACGGCTATATTATAATGGCGTTTATTCTGGGCTTTCCTGCAAATGAAATTGTAGTTCCAATTATTATTATGAGCTATATGTCCACAGGAAGCATATTGGAGCTAGATGGTCTTGATAAACTAAGACAGCTTCTTGTATCAAATGGCTGGACCTGGTTAACGGCTGTATGTGTCATGTTGTTTTCTTTGATGCATTGGCCATGTGGCACAACCTGCTGGACTATAAAAAAGGAATCTCAAAGCTGGAAGTGGACGCTGGTTTCTTTTATGGTTCCAACTGTAACGGGTATTTTGATTTGCTTTGTATTTACAAGTATAGTGAGAATATTGGGGATAGCTTAATATATTGTTATGAGTATATTGCTTAGTTGCATATTTATACGATATTTTGGGTTGTTATGAATAAATATGTAAGCGTTTTTAAACTTCCGATTAGGTAAACTTATACGAAGTTTTACTGTAAAAATTGCATTTAGTGAGTATAGTTTTAAATAAACATGCAACAACGCAAAAAGCTTGGTATACTTCATATTTATGAATGCAAAATCTTTAATAAAATCAACGGAGCGTTTATTGATAAATTAGCAAAATAACGGTAAAGTATTAATTAACGGGGTAAATTTCAATCTTGAATTGCAAAAAGTACAAGCACAGAAATTTGCACAAGAAATTACAATAAGGTGGTGCAGATAAATGGACTGTAGTAAAGTTGGTACATTAATTCTTAACTTAAGAAGGGAAAAAAATATGACCCAGAAGGATATATATCAGTGATAAGACTATCTCAAAATGGGAGCGTGGAATAGGCTGTCCTGATGTTGCATTATTGGATGAGCTATCTACAATATTAGGAGTAAATATTGACAAAATTCTAAAAGGAGATTTAGAGGAAAACGAAGTGGATAAAGGTAATATGAAACATATAAAATTCTATGTTTGTAAGAATTGTAATAATATATTGTCAAGTACAAGCAATGCTGATATTTATTGCTGTGGCAGAAGGCTCGACTCATTAATTAGTAATAAGAATGATGAAAACCATAGGGTAAATATTGATGAAATTATTGATGAAATTGAGTATGAATATTATATAATTATTAATCATGAAATGAAAAAATCTCATTATGTATCATTCATTGCATATGTAACATATGACAAGGTGCTTATAACAAAACTATATCCCGAGCAAGATGCTGAATTAAGAATTCCCAGAATACAACACGGAACACTATACGTATATTGTAGTGAACATGGGCTGTTTGAGAAGAAAATATAATTAATAAGTGTAGTGTTTATGTATATTTACTCAAAACAAAATAGCATACAAATATACAATAACGCAATTTACTCATAAAGAAAATTTCCAAATAATAATCATCGATAATTGCGTTATCATCAGCCTTGAATTAATAAATATTTCATGCTAAAATACCTTTAGCATATTTGATAGTGTTAAATTCGTGAGTGGAATATTATATATTGCTTCAACTTAAATAAGGAGGAAAACCAATGAACGATGATTACATATTAAGTGCTTTAGCTTTCAACGGAACAGTCAGAATTTATGTTGCAGCTACAACTAATATGGTAGAGGCGGCAAGACTTACGCACGAAATGTTTCCTACACCATGTGTTGCTCTGGGGAGAACAATGACAGCGGCTGCTTTAATGTCGAGAACCTTAAAAAGTGAAACCGATACGCTTACAATTCAAATAAAGGGTGATGGTCCTATACGAGGAATAGTAGTTGTTTCTGACTCAAAAAGCAATATACGAGGCTATGTGCATAATCCTCATTTTAATTTTCCTCTAAATGATAAGGGTAAATTTGACATAGCTGGTGCTGTTGGTCATGGATACCTCAATGTAATCAAGGATATTGGTTTAAAAGAGCCTTATATTGGATATGTTGAGCTTATTTCGGGTGAGATAGCGGAGGATATTGCTTATTACTATGCTAGCTCTGAGCAGACTCCTACGGTGCTTGCTCTTGGAGTTCTTATAAATTCGGATGGCTCTGTCCTGACATCAGGTGGGTACTTTATTCAATTAATGCCAGAAGTCACAGAGGAGACTATAAGCTTTCTTGAAAAAAATATTGGCTCTCTCCCATCAATTTCCCAAATGCTGAATTCATCTATAACACCAGAGGAAATTCTGAAGCTAATTGTTGGAGAACATGATTTTCAAATACTTAATAAACAGGATACTCAGTATAAATGTAATTGTTCAAGAGAACGAATGGAGCGAAATCTTATAAGTCTTGGAGAAAAGGAATTGTCGGAAATACAGCAGGAACAGCATCAGGCAGAGCTTACGTGCCATTTTTGTAACTCTAGCTATATGTTTAATGACGAGGACTTGAGCACCCTATTAAAAAATTTAAATAAAAGGTAAAAAAATCTTTAAAAAGGGTATTGACTTTATATCAGAATTTTTGTATACTGATACATGTCGCTGAACGAGGCGATGAAATAAAGAGACGTGGGCGCATAGCTCAGCTGGGAGAGCACCTGCCTTACAAGCAGGGGGTCATAGGTTCGAGCCCTATTGTGCCCACCACTTTATAAACTGGGTAATAGAGAATGGAGACTAAGCGTTTTGTTTTATTTCTATCCCCTTTGCACCAGTTTTTTATATGTAAGCTTAGTTAATTTATAATTTGGCCCGGTAGTTCAGTTGGTTAGAACGCCAGCCTGTCACGCTGGAGGTCGAGGGTTCGAGCCCCTTCCGGGTCGCCATAATTTAATATAGGGATAAATTAATTTTATCTGTACCATGCCCAGATAGCTCAGTCGGTAGAGCAGAGGACTGAAAATCCTCGTGTCGGTGGTTCGATTCCGCCTCTGGGCACCATATTTGCGGGATTAACTCAGTGGTAGAGTGTCACCTTGCCAAGGTGAAAGTCGCGAGTTCGAATCTCGTATCCCGCTCCATTTAATTTGCACATATTATACATGTATAAAATATAATATAATGTGGCACCATAGCCAAGTGGTAAGGCAGAGGTCTGCAACACCTTTATCCCCAGTTCAAATCTGGGTGGTGCCTCCAAAATGTATAATAGCGGCTTAACGCTGACTTTAAAGATGTCAGATGATTAAGCTGTTTTTTGTGTTTACAGACCATTACTTTGTATTTATATGTAACCTTTTTTATTAGCGTAGTGTTTGTTCGTATGAAATTATTTAATTTTGTAATGGAGGAAGTTGGGTTTCTATATAGTATTACTATAATAAGAACCCTAAATTTTCGATACAATTAAAAAGGGCGGTGATTTTATGAGGAGAAAAGATAGGGAAGTATCAAATATAGAAGAAATAAAGAACATAATTGAAAAATGTAAGGTCTGTCATCTTGCTATGGTGGATAAAGGCTTACCGTATGTTATACCTCTAAATTTCGGTTATAAAATAGAAGATAATTCACTGGTGTTGTTTTTCCATAGTGCAAGGGAAGGGCGAAAAATTGATATCCTGAAAGAAAACAATGCGGTATGCTTTGAAATGGCATATGAAGGAAAATTAGTAAGTTACATTGAGAATCCATGCAATTCTGGTTATTATTTTGAAAGTGTACACGGATTTGGTTTTGTTGAATTTGTTGAGGATACTAATGAAAAATGCAGTGCATTAACTTTGTTAATGAAACATCAGACTAATCAAGATTTTGTCTTCACGGAGAAGCAAGCAAATGGCGTTTGTGTTTTCAAGGTGGCAACATCGGACTTTATAGGCAAAAGAAAACCCAATCCGAATGTAAACGCATAGTTGTATTTATTATAAGAATAATTGGTAAAATATTTTTATGAGGTAAGGGGTTTAGCAACCGGATAAGATGGTACATATCTATTTTTACATCAGTAGAATTTAAATGCTACATTCTTGTCCAGAAAAGTTTTCAAGCTCATATCTGCTTTTTAGCTGATTTTACTTAACCTCTATTTCACCAGCGTTTAAAGTATAGAACTTTGAAATCTTCTAAGCTTTATGACATTGCCCTGCTGTCCCCTTGTTTCCTTGCTTTACCGCCCCTCATTTAGTCCTCGAAGAATTTTCATACCAAACGGTATATAACCCATACACATAAGCAAAGCACCAATTGAACTTATTATCTCAATATCAGGGTTGTTTAGCAGAAACAGTCCTATTATGATTAATACTCCTTGCCCTTTGGTAAAGATATAATCTCTAATACATCCAACAGTCTGCAAGATAGTGCCTAGCGGGAGAAGTACTATAAGCCAATTTATAACCAGTAGCCCTTCTTTATCAACTATTACCCGTAAATATGGCTTAAGTACTGAAATATCTGCTGAACTCAATTTATCAAAGGCTGACAGTACCAGACAAAGACTGCCTTTATCTAATGCTAGAATTACTGCACCAAATAGGGCTATTATACCACCTATGTATGTCAATTTTATGCCTTTTTCCTTAGATATTAGGGGCAAATATATAATAGTTACGATTATAAAAGGAATAGCCAGAGCAACTATCAAGTGTCCTATATGATACATCCATTGATGATAAAAATTCTCCACTAACTGCTCAGGTGTGTGCATTATCTCTATTTTGAACAAATCAGGGTGCATGACAAACCCTATAAGAAGCATAAGTGGAAACAGTATGAACGATATACCTACCAGCCTTTCAAAGTATTTTTTTACATGAAATTTGTTATTCATTAGTTAACTCCCTTCTGTTTTTTCTTTTCTTTAGTAAAGCGTATATAAGCCTGATTAACGCTACTACACCTATAAAAAACATAATTGCGTCTTGCCTATGAAAATATTTATTGCAAATAGTATTCCTATGGCTATAAATGCACTACCCTGAATTATATACAGAGGTGCTCCAAGCTCCTTTCCCATTACTAAGAAAAGAACAATTCCTATTCATAAATTACATAGTGAAAAATAGCCTTTCAGTAATTGATTTGATTTGCTGTTTTGCTTTGCTAAAAAGTATCCTACGACAAATATACCTATTGCTATTACAATAAACTGCATGGGTAGAATTGCCTTTTTGTAATTCGAAATCACCCTCCACCATTGTTCTTTTGCTAACATCTCATATCCTCTTTTTGTTAACTAGGTTAACTATAAAAAATTAATTTACCGACATATAGTCGGTATTATTAGTTATAATGTTTTTGCAGCATTTTCTAATATTATTATCAATTTATCCAAAAAGCTCTTGATGCTTGACATTTCAACGAAATTCATATCATCGAGCATTTTATAGATATGCGAAAAATTACTGTGGCTAAATTCCTCGTGCTGCTTATATGCATGTCTTCCTTTATCAGTCAATCGAAAGCATACTTCCTTTTTATTACTAGAAGACTGGAATTTTTCTATGAAATCAAGTTTTAGTAGTTTATTTATAAACTTGGAAGCCCCTGCTTTGCTAATCCCCATACTGTAGGCTAATTCTGTAAGATTGATATCATTCCTATTTCCAATAGCCCTTATTGTATGCATCTGCGAACTATAAAGAACATTATTATCAAATATCCATTTCTTACTTTCTAAAACTTTAATTAACTCTACAGACTTAAGATATAAGTCAACAATTTCTTTGCTTTGTATTTCCTTCATATGTCACCTCAATAATATTGTAAACCAGGTTAACAATATTGTCAAGGATAAATTTTAGAAACATTCATCTATGTCAATCTTATGCTTTTAAATGGCGTTTATGTTTTCGATGCTTATTTCTGTTTTTGATTAAATCCAGTACCCTCATAGACTCTAATTGGGTTACCTCTCTCGAGTGTGTTGTGCTGCATCCACATTATCCTTTTATTGTTTGACGAATTCTCTTCATTTCTTGCCTTGATAAGATTTGATAACCGGGCAAGGGCAAGTTTTTTATTCATATATTGTGTTCTTTCCTCACTTGCTGTTACAGTGAAATTAGTAGGAAGATGGGTTGCCCTCACAGCTGTTTCTACCTTATTGACGTTTTGACCTCCCGGACCAGAACTTCTCATTGATTCAAACCTTACATCCTTTTCTGAGAAGTTAAGCTTTTCTGAGGATTTAAATACCTCTATGTTTATGAACCAATTTTTTCTCTTGTGGGAAGGTCGGTATGGGCTTTTGCAAATCCATAGAACGGTGCCACTTATAATCTCAACATGCTCTTCATGCTGTTGACATTCCATGGACAGGAGTACTGATTTCAAGTTGCCTGATATATTTCCTGGTACTGCATCTATGACGTTAGTTAGTATTTCTTTACTATGGCATTCATTTTGGTATGATTTCAAGAAAAGGCTTACCGCAAGCTCGCATTCATCAGGTCCTTTTCCAGAACTAATTTGTATCCACATATTTCCTCCTATGCTTTATATGTTAGTATTGGTTTGAAGGTAGCAACAACGTTAATCAAATTAAAATTAATTAAACTTTGAATTACATTATCAATATTTTTATAGGCTTCTGTCGCTTCTTCAAAAAGCAGATTGGTATCACTACAAACAACTCTACTTTTGAGTTTAGTACATTTGATACTTTCTTTAGTATATTTGTTTTCAAGTCTTGACCTGCACATGCTTCGTTCCCATTTTCGACCTGCACCATGAGCCAAGGAATAACCTGAGAATTCTGTATTTTCTGTTGGCATCACCAAATATGAGAGTGAGCCTCTTGAGCCTGGAATAATAACAGCACCTTGATCTGAAGGAGAAGAGCCTTTTCTGTGAATGTACAGAAATTTACCATCTGATTCTTTTGCACTCACACTATTATGGCAGCAGTCTATCAGCTTGGTTGTTTGAGGACGTACTCCCATTGCCTTAAGAATTCTATATGCAATTAAATCTCTGCTGAGGGAAGCCCAATTAACAGCATTATCATGTTTTAATAAGTATTCGTTGGCAACTTCTGTAGAGAGTGATAAACCGTTTTGTGCAGAGTAAACCCTTATACTCTCGTCAAGGATAGCCTGACCGTATCCTCTTGAACCACTGTGTATTAAAAGCATTAACTGATTTTTATTAAAGCCAAGACTCCTGAATTTCTCTTCAGCAAATATTGTCTCAACTTCCTGAAGCTCTGCAAAATGATTGCCGCCCCCTATAGTTCCAAGACTTGCTCCTAAGGGAGAAGAAGACAGATTTTCTTCTCCAGTTTGAGGCAGTGCAATTTCTTTCAAGCTTCCGATACGCTCTAGTGTTTTTATTAGTCTATCAACTTTTAGCTTTCTCTTTTCTATTTCTGTCATAAACATGCTCATTCCGCAGCCGATATCATTACCTACCAAATGAGGATAAATTATGCCTTCAGTAATAATTGCTACTCCTACAGGAGTCTTTCCTGGGTGAAGATCGGGCAAGCCTACCGCTCTAACAACACCAGGCAGGGTACTAATCTGATTAAGTTGGTTTATTGCATTTTGCTCAATCCAGTTCTTTTCAGACGAAATGATAGTTACATTATTCATATATAATTTCTTTTTCTCCTTCCATATTCTTTAGCCATAAAAGGCTGTGCCCTAAAAGGACATAAAAATACCGTGATATAGTAACCACGGAGTCATAATTGGAGATTTGCACGTCTCCTTAAATTTGGCAATAAAAAACACGATGAAGTATCGTGCAGTCAGCAATAGTATATTATTGTTTGCTATCAGATGACGGTTACTTTCATGGGTTGACCATAAAAAGCAATACAATAAAGAGACTTAAGCTCTTTAGACAGTTAACCCTCTTGGTCCGATATTAAATTATAAACTATGCACCTCGCAATTCATTGCTACTGTCATTGTAAAAACTCCTTCCACCTGATAGAATAGATAAATTTGTAAATCTTACCTTACCATATTAATATGATACAAAACTCTAAGTCAATACCTGTAACTGAATTGTAAAATTTAATTAATACGATGATAATATTTATCAATAAATCTCTATCATTAATTCCTCAATACATGCGTAGTTTATTTCTGTATTTGACATTTAGCAAAAATGTGGTGTAATTTTGATAGTTATCGAAATATAGAAAGTTGAGGAGTTATGGACATAAAAAAATACTCAAAAATAATGAAAGCTTTATCACACCCTCATCGTCTGGAACTTTTTTTGGAAATAGCCAAGTGTCAGAAAAAGGACTATGAGGAACGAAATTGCCTAATTTCAGAAATAACTAAGTGTTTTAAAATTGGAGCTCCTACAATTTCGCATCACTTAAAGGAACTTGAAAATGCTGGATTAATAACAACAGAAAAGAAAGGAAAATTTCTTGTTGCTAAGATTAATATAGAAGTAATAAAAGAACTTGGGGCAATTTTTCCGCAGGTATAATTTTTTTGATGAATAGTTTAATACTTATAGAAATTTAGAAAGATGGCGTAAGATGCATAAAGGATATGTATTAATTACAGGTGCTAGCTCAAAGATAGATAAGAAATTAGCGAAATTATTTGCAAAAAAGGAAAGAAACCTTGTAATACGGAGAAGACTTAATATTAGTTCAACTGGTTCTTATTTACTAGATTTATGAATACTGTCTACTGTGCAACTAAGTCAAAGTTTTCTACGTATATTATGAGTTAGGGTATTGGGGGTAAAAATGGGTAAATTATTTAACTCTTCAAAGTATGCCAACTGGGAAGAGGTGTTTTCAAATTCGTCTCAAATTACTGTTGAAACCTTAAAGACAGGCACTATTGTATGCAAAATATCAGGTCTTATCAACTTAAAAAATCCTTGGGCAAGTGGATTGAAGGATGGCAAAGCAAAGGTTCCTGTTCTAAATCATTT
>QKEK01000215.1 GCA_003251775.1 Clostridia bacterium
AGAGGGAGAAAGAATTATGAATGCTAATGATACTGTCAGAATTGATGTAATGAATATTGATGAATTGCTTAGGCATACTATCGACAATAAGGCTTCCGATTTACATATAACTGTAGGTACGCCACCGACAATGCGTAGAAATGGAGAGCTCATTAAGATAGGTGAAGCCAAGCTTATGCCTGATGACACAAGGAATATTATTAAGCAGCTCCTTACAGAGGAGCAGTATAAACAGCTTGAGGAGAAGGGGGAGCTTGACCTTTCGTTTTCGTTAGCAGGTGTAGGTCGTTTCAGGGTAAATGTGTATATGCAGAGGGGTACCTTTGCAGCAGCCTTAAGGCTTGTAGCATCAAGGATTCCTGACCCTGAGGAGCTAGGGCTACCATTACCAGTAACACAGTTAGCAAAGAAATCTCGAGGGCTTGTGCTAGTGACAGGACCTACAGGTAGTGGGAAATCTACTACACTTGCCTCATTAATTAATATTATTAACAAAGAAAAAAGCACCCATATTCTCACGCTTGAGGATCCCATAGAGTATCTACACAGACATGGAAAAAGTATTGTTAACCAGAGAGAGATTGGGCATGATTCCTCAAGCTACAGTAATGCACTTAGAGCGGCATTACGCCAAGACCCTGATGTAATATTGGTAGGAGAGATGAGGGATTTGGAAACAATCTCAATTGCTGTAACCGCTGCTGAAACAGGGCATCTGGTGTTTTCAACCTTACATACAATAGGTGCGGCAAAGACTATAGACAGAATTATTGACGTTTTTCCACCATATCAGCAGCAGCAAATAAGGATTCAGCTATCAACTGTGCTTCAAGGGGTTATATCTCAGCAATTAATCCCAACTAGAGACAAAGCGGGTAGAGTGGCGGCATTTGAAATAATGCTGGCGAACCCTGCAATAAGTAATCTGATACGTGAGAGTAAAACTCATCAGATAAATTCAATAATACAAACCGGTGTAAGATTTGGGATGCAAACCATGGATGCTTCAATAGCAGATTTATATAAAAGGGGATTAATTGGTTTGGAAGAGGCAAATTCTTTTGCTGTCGACCAAGAAATGCTAAAGAGGATGATAGGATAATGCCGATATATAAATATAAAGCCAAGACAATGGACGGTGCAACCATAAAAGGAACACTAGAGGCAAAGGAAAAGCGTACGGTTATAGAGCAGCTTAAGAATAAGGGATACTTCCCTCTAGAGGTAGAAGAGCAGGGGCTACTTTCAACTGAGATTAACTTTAGCTTCAATAAAAAGATTAAGATAGGAGATATCTCTGTATTTTGCAGGCAGTTTGCTACCATTATAAATGCAGGTATTCCAGTACTGGGGTGTCTGGATATTATTAAGCAACAGACAGAGCATAAAAAGCTGAAGGAAATCATCGGAAAGGTATATGAGATGGTTCAGAAGGGCAACACCCTTTCGACGGCAATGAGAGAGCATAAGGCATTTCCCTCTATCCTAATAAACATGGTTGAGGCTGGAGAAATGAGCGGAACACTAGATACCTCATTTGAAAGAATGGCATTGCACTTTGAAAAGGAAAACAGGCTAAATAAAAAGGTAAAAGGGGCAATGACATACCCCTTGGTAATAGCTGTAATTGCAACCATTGTTATTACTATATTAGTAACCTTTGTAGTTCCTACCTTTGTAGGCATGTTTGCCAGCATGGATATGGAGCTACCGACAACCACAAAGGTGTTATTATGGATAAGTGATTTTGTGAAAAACAGGTGGTATTTTATCCTTGCTTTTATAGTGGTAGTGGGCTTTTTGTTTAAGAAATATGCTGACTCTGAAGTAGGTAGGCTTACATTAGATGGTATAAGATTAAGGCTTCCTATCTTTGGTTCATTAAACAAAAAGATTATTGCTTCAAGGTTTTCAAGGACGCTTAGCACTCTTTTGGCATCAGGCTTACCACTACTCACTGCCCTTGAGGTGGTAGCAAAGGTGGTAGACAACCATGTGGTTGAAAAGGGACTAAGAAAAGCCTCAGAGGAGGTAAGTCGTGGAGTGAGTCTGGCTCAGCCAGTAGGCAAAATAGGTGTTTTTCCACCAATGGTAGTGCATATGCTTAGGATTGGTGAGGATACAGGCTCATTAGAGAGTATAATGGAAAAAACAGCCGACTTCTATGACACGGAGCTTGAAGCAGCTATAGGGCAAATGACAACACTACTAGAGCCGTTAATTATGGTGGTTATGGCGGTGGTTGTAGCCTTTATCATAATCTCTATTGTACAGCCAATGTTCGGAATGTATGGGGGTATCGGATAGAGAATAAAATACAGAATATAAAATACAGAATATAGAATATAGAATAGAGAATATAGAATAGAGAATATAGAATAGAGCTATAAACTATAAAATATATGTGAAAGCTTTGGACAAGCATTATGGATAGAGGCTAAAGTGAACATAGTATTGAAATTAATTAAAAGGTAATTGCATCACAAAGTGGTGATTACAAAATAAACAAAATTTATGTATAGGGAGATGTTTAAAATGTTTAAAGAAATTATGAAAAGAATGTCAAAAAAGATGTGGAAGAATCAAAAGGGCTTCTCTTTGATTGAGTTGATTGTCGTTATCGCTATTTTGGGGGTTCTTGCTGGTATAGCCGTACCAAATGTAATTAACTATATTGAGACCTCAAGGACTCGAGCAGATGAGGCGAACGCAGCATTGATTGCAAATGCAATACAGCTTGCACGTGCAGAAGGAGTAAATATACCTACCGCAGCAACAGCAACAGCTATACCAACTGCCCTTGCACCAGGTTATCTTAATTCTATACCTACTCCTCAAGTAGCTCCTAATGATGTGTTTATGTATACGCTTGACGGCACAGCTGGTCTTAGGATTTTTAGAGTTGATACAGGTACAACACCAGCTACGGTTGAGACAAATCCTATTTATCCTTAATTGTGAATTTAAATTATACTTAAAATATGGCAAATCAAACACTATACAGGAATGTATCTTGTAGATAATTAAGGTATAGGATAAGGTATAATGAATAATAGGAGATATCAAACTGGTTTTACCCTAATTGAGCTGATAATAGTAGTTGCCATTATTGGTATCATTGCCATTCCCATATCCACCTACTTCATCTCCAATTACAACACCTTTGTACAGGAGAATGAAAAGCTTAACGCACAGGCGGATATGAGACAGGCAATGGATACCATTATGACCTCCTTAAGAAGAGCAGACCAAACCTCCATCAAAGTTGATGAGCATAATCAGCTTGAGATGACAGTAAATGGGGTTCTTTTTGAGTTTGAACTAAATGACAACCAGATAATACTTAAAAGAGGTGGTGTTCAGGAGACTATTATTGGTAGTGTTACAGAGTTCACCTATACAATTAATGGTAATGTGGTTGAGGTTAGGATTAGCATAAATAGACAAGGGATTAAGCCATATAATATTCAGGTAACAAATTCTCATAAAATAAGGAAATGAAAGGGTATTTTATATCGGTGTTTTTTATAATTATAAAAAGAAGATAAAACGATAGATGCCCTTTTTATTGTATACACACCAAGGTTCTTAGGTTGTCGGCTAACAAAAGGTTAAAATATAAAATTTCTGGGTAAATATGATTAAGACAAGCTTTTTGCGTTGTTACATATTTATGCAGAATTATATTCAATAGGTATACTGTTTATGTATATTTGTATAAAAAAGATAAGAGAGATAGAAATAAAAAACTTATAAAAAGTAAGGATGAAATGCGAAATGGGAGATTATCTTTCACTAGATATTGGATTTAGTCAAATAAAGCTAGTGGTAGGCAATGTTTTAGGCTCTAAAATAAATGTAAAGAAGGCATTGGTATTTGATACTCCTGAGAATACAATAGAGGATGGCAGGATATTGGATGTCGAGGCTTTAGCCGAGGCTGTCAAAACAAAGCTTCTAGCGAGGCGTATCAAGACTAAGGATGCGATAATAACGATTAACAGCACTGCCATCATTAGTCGTGAGGTGGTAATGCCTAAGGCAAAGGAAAATGAAATTAAGAGCATTATTGATATGGAATCAGAGCAATATTTTCCTGTCAATCTTGATAGCTATAAGGTTGACTTTAAGGTTATAGAAGAGATAACCGTAGACAAAAGCACGCAATACAAAATACTAGTTGTAGCAATTCCAGCCTCTATTATTGAACGATATATTGAGCTAATAGAGGCTTGCGGATTAACTCCAATAAAGCTTGATTTTTTAGGTAACAGCTTTTCTAAAATTATTAGTAATGAATTATTTAGGGATGCAAAGTCAAAAGGGGTATCCTTTGGTTTTAAGGACAAATCATTAAAAGGGATTTCATCCAAGAATATGACAAAAAAGGATAAATTAATCGAAGACCAATCTAATAGTAATAAATCTGAAGAGAATTCCACTATGAGCGAAGCGAGAATAAATCGCTCAGTAGTGCTTTTGGATATAGGAGCAAAAACAACAAGTGTCACCATTGTTTCTAATGGTGTTCTTCAGTTTAGCAGAATAATAATGTATGGTGGGGTTCAGATGACTAATGCCATTGCCGACCGTCTCCAGCTAAGCTTTGATGAGGCGGAGGGTGTGAAAAAAGCATTAGAGAGGCTTGTGACAACAGGTGAAGAGGAGCTAGAGGATGAACGCTCACTTGATATTAGTACAGCGATCAAATCTGTTGCACTCATATTAATAGATGATGTATTAAAATACTTAGAATTCTATAAATCCAGAGCAACAGGTAACCATATTGACCAAATATATATAGCTGGTGGCACAAGTCATATTAATGGGCTTGAGATATATCTTAGGGATTCATTAGGCGTACCAGTAATGAAATGGGACAGCATGAAAAGTGTTAGAGTGGCTGGGGCTAAATCAAAAGAAGAAATTGATTTGAAGTACTATGTAGGCTGCATAGGTGCCTTGCTTGGCAGGAGGATGGTGTAATTTGGTATCAAAAGCAAAGGATTTTAATTTTGTACCATACGAAATATTAAAGCAACAGAGGAGTAAGAATAAGATTAATCTTATTGTATTAGTTAGTATACTTATTGTTGTGCTAGCCTTTTCGCTACTATTAATTCCTTATACGGAGTTAAAGAATCTTGAAGCAAAAAAGGTGTTTTTTGAAACTAGTATACAGAGTACAGCCAAGATTGATGATATAGTTAAGCTTATATCTATTAAGCAGGTGCTTCTTGCCGTCAAGGAGGATGTTCTGGAACAGATAGAGCAGAATGAATCTGACTTAATCCTAGTTTTAGAGGAGTTGGAGAAAGCTTTGCCAGAGGATACTTATATACAAGCGATATCCTTTTCAGAAAAAGGCATTAAGCTTTCTGGGGTAGCAAGGAGTGATGTGGTTTTGGCTAATTTTATCAGAAGCCTCAAGCACACAGGGTTATTTGAGGAGGTTTACGTGCCTGGGTATTCTGGTGGAAGTGATGGGCTAGAGGATAACGTTACCTTTACAGTTGATTGCATGATTAAGAGCGTTGATGACTAATGGGTAATAAACCTAAAATACAGTTTTATTTGTGCTAACAACAAGATGAAGAGAGGAATGGATATAAGAATGAAGCTTTCAGAAAGGGATAAAAAGCTTTTAATAGTGTTGATACTAATAGCTGTTGTTGTCTTAGGGTATTATTTTATTTATCTACCCTTTACCTCAAGGATTAGTAAATTATCTGAGGAGGTTGATGGACTAGAGGTAACCTACACTGATTTGCAGAATAAGCAAATCTCTAAGGAAGACTATCTATCCCAGCTTAAGATTATAGATTATAAGGACTCTCTGATTAATGAGCGGCTTCCTTCATTTATTGAGCAGGAGAGGGTAATACTGACATTGAAGGAGCTGACTGAAAAAACTGGTTTTGTAGTTAATAGCCCAAGCTTTTCTCGAGTTGTGCCAATATCAGGCAGTGAGGAGGCTGACTTATCGCAGGCAGAGGAACAAAAAAATATCCTGGCTTCGATAAAGGAGTTGACAGATATTAAGATTGATGAGCTGGCAAAGATAGATGGAGAGCTTGTCGAAAAGGAAGAGGAAAGGTTTGTTGCCTTAAGTGATATACCTGATGGCTCTGGTATAAAGCTGGAGGTGAAATTTAGCTATACATCAACGTATAATGAGCTTAAAAGCTTTTTATATGAGGTAAGTCAATATAAGAATAAGATTATAGTCAGCAACCTAACCTTACAGGGAGTGGGTAATGAGATAGGCGGAGGTATGATGCTCTCATTCTATGGATACATGGAAAGAGATAGAGCCTTGCCTAAATGGAATAACAGTGTGAATAAGGGCAAGAAAAACCCTTTTGATACCTATGCGGGATATACTGGTATCGACTATTTAGAAAGCCTTTATGATGAGAATGGTAACATTGAAAATAGCGATAATGAGAGTAATGATAATAGCAATAGCTCAAGTGACTCGGCTGAAAAAAAATATACTGAAAGAGACTATGATTTTTATTTGATATTAAACCCTATTACAGATGATGCTCCAGCCGTTATATTAGGGAAGGGCGGGCAAATGGGCTCGGAGATATATGGTGATGCTAATAGAATGAATGAGGTTATTATTGAATTAGAGGAAAGAGAGGGCTTGTATTACTATAGATATAAGACAAGCCATTATCAATACCCAAAGGTGTATGAGGAATGGAAGGAATTTGAGCCTGTCAAAGCGAATAGAGGTACAATAATTCTTAAGATAATAGATTCTAAACGCTTGAATTTAGAGGATAAATCGGGTGCAGATGTAAGGATTGTGAACAAAACAGGTATGAAGGTACTAGCAGAGCTGGATAGAGAGATTGCCTCCTCTAGAGCAAAGATAAGCTTTGAGGGTGAGGGCGAAATTAGTGTAAAAAAGCAATAATTGGTCAATAAATGGAACAGGGGGAGTATATATGCCTATTAGTAAGAGAATTAGAAATAGGATAGCATCTCAAACAGGTATAACCTTAATAGAGGTTCTTGTTTCTGTTGCAATTCTTGGCATTATTGCTATACCCTTTTCCAATATGTTTATAGCGGCTGTTAGGAATAACCATGAGACAGAGAAGAGAATAGAGGCGTATGCTTTAGCAAATCAGGAGATGGAGAGGCTAAAAAGCAATACTAGTGGAACGGGTAATTCTAGCTTAGTGCGAGGGAATTTTACGGTTAGCTATAGTATTACACGTGAACCCACACCAACACCCACAGCTGTTACTACACCTACGCCAACACCACCAGAATGTCAGTTTGATATTTCAGATTCCTCTGAAAGGGTGTATACAATTAGTTCAGGCGGTGAAGTAGACGAAGAGGTTGGTGGATTATTACAAGTCCCGAGGGAATATTCTTCCTCAGGGAATTACAGTCTTATGCTTAATGTGGCATTAGATGAAGCTGCCTCTAATGCTAGCATTGCTATAGTGAATAGCTCAAGTCAACTGGTGACTCTTTACATTCAGAATGACATATATAATAAGCTAAAGGTAACAGTTGGCAGGGGTCAGGTTAATGTTATAAAAAATATATCAAGTCAGGCTGTAAGCCACTCAGGTAGGAATATGGTCAACCTAAGAATAGATATTGAGGTGCGAGATAACCAAGATAACAGCCTTCTTGCCGAGCTTAGCTCATTTAAGGCTCAGTATGATTAATTGATATTTAAGCGTTTAACGAACTTCAAATTTGATAGAAATTCTAATGAAGTTTGTTAAATCGCCAAGACGAAATGTCTTGAAGACCGCTTACAGGCGTTATTTGTGGCAAATGTATGGTAGAGCTAATATAACTTCAGATTTGATAAAAAATCATTTAAGTTTTAAAAATCGCCAAGATGAAATGTCTTGAAGACCGCTTACAGGCGTTATTTGTGGCAAATGTATGGTAGAGCTAATATAGAATTAAGAATATAGATATAATATAACAATGAAAAAATGGAATAATTGGAAGCTACTAATATAAAAGATTAGGAATAAGGAATAAGGAATAAGGAATAAAGGATAAAGGATAAAGAATATGCGGAGAAATAAGAGTAAAATTTTTTTTAGCTTCATAAAAGCTGAGTCAGGCTCAACCTTTGTAATGGTATTAATGATACTATTGGTTTTGAGTATACTTGGTGCTGTCCTAATATCCGCTTCCACCCTAAACTTTGTAGCTAGTAGATCCTACCTTGACATTAATAGCTCTTTTTATACCGCAGATGGGGTAATGGAGCAGGCTCAGGTTGCACTTGAGCAGATT
>QKEK01000084.1 GCA_003251775.1 Clostridia bacterium
CACACATTCAGAAAAATTTTTATGGGAGAACCAGTTCCTTTGCTTAGATAAAAGCCCCATACTCAAAAGAAAGGGATGGCTTTAAACACAAATTACCATCCCTTATTTGTTATGAAAAAAATCTATTGGGTCTGAATAGTTACAAATAAACTGACAACACAATCTGAATTAAACATTGAAATACTTGACTATGCTATAAATATAGGATATTATTTTTTTGTCATTAAAACAAAATATTTGTAGTATAATGTAATTAAATGATTATTATGATTTTGAGAGGTTACGAGAAGTGAAAATGAAAAAAATTAGGTTTATAGAGCCTGGCAATCTACCTTATAAAAAATCAATTAAAAACATGTTTATTTATGACAAATACATACGTACACCTTCAAACGGGTTATTGACACTAACAACTATCGTTAAAAAACACATTGATGATACTCTTATGTACAGTGAATCAATATCTAAAATTCTATGGGAAGATGTTCTAGATTCAGATATAGTTTTTATAGGATTTTTCACTTTTGCTGCTAATAGAGGCTATGAAATCGCTAAATACATTCGTCAAAATTCAAATGCAATTATAGTATTAGGTGGTTTGCATCCTACATTGAATTATGAAGAAGCTTGTGATTATTGCGACTATATACTACTTGGCGAGGGTGACGATTCTATACTAGAATTTATTAGGAACATAGAAGATGGAATCTCCATGACAACATCTGGTGTCGCATATAAGAAGGATAATACAATTGTTGTTACCGAAAAACGGAATCCACCAGAAAATATTGAAACTATACTCGATCATAACCTACTTTTTAATTTCAAGGAGATGGTTAAGTACAATACTATCTGGCCTCAGGTACATGCTTCACGTGGGTGTCCACATAGCTGTGATTATTGTTCATTAATTCGTATTTTTGGAAATAAAGTGCGTACTCGTAAGCCTGAAAATGTTGTTGAAGAAATTCGCCGTACCATTAGCTTCTATGACTCACAAAGTCGAAGAGTATCAAGAGTTCTTTGGATAACCGATGACAATTTCTTTGCAGAAAGAGAGTGGGCTAAAGACGTTTTAAATGCAATCATAGACAGTGGAATTAACTACAAATTTACTATTCAAGCAAGGTATGAGGTAGGCTACGATGATGAAATGCTTGAACTGTTAAAAAAGGCGGGGTTTATTGAAATAGCTATGGGTATTGAGTTTTTAGAGGATGAAGCCTTCAAAAATTATCATAAAAAGAGTACATATAATGATATAGTTAAATCAGTAAAAAACATTCAAAAGCATGGTTTAAGAGTGCGTGGGTTATTTATAATGGGTGCAGATAATCATTCGAAAGGTGTTGGCGAAAGACTTGCGAATTTTGTAATTGAAAATAATATATGTGGTGTACTAATTCAATCTATGTATTTTGTACCAGGTACACCTGTTTATGAAACGCATAAGGATAAGCTAATACATACTGATTGGTCTAAGTGTGTAGGAAATGTTGTACATTACCCTGAAAAAATTTCGCCATATGATTTGCAAAAGGAAATAATATATGCAAGCAGAAAAATATACTCCATAAGACGACTGTTTTCTAATATATTTAAAAAGCAGGGCGTTGATAGGATTTTATTTATAGGCGAGTTTTTTTGGCAGAGAAGTGTTCGCCTTGATTTAAGAAAGGAGCTACCTTTTTTGAAAAAAGCTTCAAAAGAATCAGGATTATATCTCCTAAAAAATTCTTTTAAATAAGGGTTGACGAGCAGACCTTTTATGTGTTAAAATTTTTTTTGTCGCAAGATTATCAGTAGTTCTTGCACAATAAAAATTAATTGCTTTGATATGAGAAGCGGTTATAAGTTATAGGTGCTGGTGTAGCTCAGCTGGTAGAGCAGCTGATTTGTAATCAGCAGGTCGGGGGTTCGATTCCGTCCACCAGCTCCAAGAAAATAAGCGACTTTCAGAGTGTTCCTCTGGGGTCGCTTATTTAATTACTTTGGTTTGCAACTCATTTTACTGTGAGCAATGAATTCAGGTATATCTTATAGGCTTCACACATGGTAAATAAGGAGGCACGGTTATCATAGATAAAAAAGATGCTATGTATATTAACAAAACTAAATGCTTGAACTGTAGTCTATGTGCACAGGTATGTCCTTCTAAAATTTTTGCTGTATGCAGAAATCAGGTTACTATAAAGAGTGAAAACAAGGATTATTGTATGGAATGTGGGGATTGTATTTCTGTGTGTCCACAGGATGCAATAATAAACTCAAACCTATTTTCTGAGAAAATGAAGGAAGACGATATAAGTCTTGGGCCAGAACAATTATTAAATTTTATGAAATCTAGAAGGTCTATAAGAAGCTATAATCTAACTAATTTATCTGAGTATGAAAAAGAATATTTAGCTAAAATGGCTTCTCTTACTCCAAGAGGCGGGCATACTAAGTCTATTAGAAATACTAGTATAGTTATAATAGAAAATGAAGAACTAATAAAAAATATAACAGAATATACATATGAATATATGTATATTCTTAAAAAGAGATTATCCTCCGTTTGGGTTAATATAGCAAAAGCATTTAACTCGTCATTTAGAAATGGTTTAGATAATACCATTGAACGTATTGATTTAATCCTAAAAGCAAAAGGAGATAACATTAATATGTTGACATATGATGCTCCGAATCTTGTAATACTGCACAATGAAAAAAGCAGTCCCATTTCTAAAGATAATTTGAATATTATGGAGTATCAGCTAATGCTGGGTGCTGAAGCATTGAATTTAGGAACTTGCTTTTTAGGATGGGTAAGTTTTGCTATGCAATCATTTAGAGCAAAAAAGTCCTATAAATTAAAGGAAATCTACAAAACGCTTGAAATTCCTAGTGATAGACAAATTTCAGGAGTATTCTCTATTGGCCAGAAGAAAGGAAGGTACAGAAAAATAAAAGGCAGAGGTGAAACTGCCATTTTAACGAAGTGATTAGTTGAGGTTTATAACAAAGAGAACTAATTCAATTCAAAATTCTCTGATTTAAAGTTACTATAATACCTTCCACTAAGTGCTGTGAATTTTAAAACACAATAATCTGGGTCAGTAACCCCCTTAGGATAATACATATCATCTCCTTGACTCCATATCATTTCTTTTGAATTACTATCATGCAGGACTTCTATTGTTCCCTTTAACATTACTCCTCTAAAAAATCTTTTGTCAAAAAAGTATAAACACGCCTTTGGGTTTTCCATAAACTGCGTAACTCTCATAGAAGAAGTATTTGTAGAAAAATATATGTGCTTTATGCCATCTATCTTTCTGGGTGCAAGCATAGCCTTTGTATTGGGGAAACCCTCACTATCAACAGAGCTTAAAATTGAAGTACTTGCCTTTGTAATAAAATTACCAATTGTTTTTTCAACATCTCTCATAACCGACCACCTTTCTTTATAAACATAATTCTATTGTTTTGGAAACTTATTTCTGCAATATCAGACCCAAAACACCAATAATAAAAATATAAGGTATAAATACATTTATTTATGACATACTATGTTCATTTTATCATAGACAGTCACCTTTTTCTATAGTATACTAATTGTTGTGGTAAAAAACATGAAATTCGAGCAAAAATATAATATATGATTTTACTGAAACAACTCATTTTTAATGATTTGCATCCAGGAGAATCAAGTAATAATTCATATAGAGCCCTAATAGGGACGAAAACTTGTGGAGGATCATATGAATAACGAAAAAATTAGAAATTTAAAAACTCATGCCGCTAACATACGTAAAGGAATTATTGAGGGTACGTATGCCGCTGGTAGCGGTCATCCTGGTGGTTCGCTTTCTTGTGCAGATATAATGGCATATTTATACTTTGAGGCAATGAATGTAGATGTTGCAAACCCTAAAATGCTTGAAAGAGATAGGTTTGTGATGTCTAAGGGACACTGTGCACCTGCTTTATATGCCGCTTTAGCTGAAAAAGGCTTTTTTCCAATGGAGGATTTAAAGACATTAAGGCATATCGATAGCTATTTGCAGGGGCATCCCAATATGGATACTGTTCCTGGCTGTGACATGTCGACTGGCTCACTGGGACAGGGAATTTCTGCAGCAGTTGGAATGGCGATGGCTGGGAAATTGGATAATATGCAGTATAGAGTATATGCTGTGCTTGGAGACGGTGAGCTTGAAGAGGGACAGGTATGGGAGGCAGCTATGTCAGCGGCACACTATAAGCTGGACAACCTTTTGACCTTTGTAGATTACAACGGCTTACAGATAGACGGAAACATTACAGAGGTAATGAATCCTGAGCCCATAGCAGATAAGTTCAAAGCATTTGGTTGGAATGTATTAGCAGTGAATGCTCATAATTTCGAGGAGATTGATAATGCTGTTACACAGGCAAAGCAAACAAATAATAAGCCAACAGTAATTATAGCTCATTCTATAAAGGGCAAGGATGTTTCATTTATGGAAAATGAGGCTTCATGGCATGGCTCAGCTCCCAATAAGGAACAAAAAGAGAAGGCTATTGCTGAACTAGACGCATTATTAAAGGAATTGGGGGTTTAAGCAATATGGCAGAAAAAATAGCAACTAGAGTTGCATACGGAAACGCTCTTGCTGAATTCGGCGAGGATAAAAACATAGTAGTGTTGGATGCTGATTTATCTAAATCCACAAAAACCGATACTTTTAAGAAAAAGTACCCTGAAAGACATTTTAACATGGGTATTGCAGAAGGAAATATGATGGCAGTAGCTGCTGGTATGGCAAGCTGTGGCAAAACAGTTTTTGCAAGTACCTTTGCAATGTTTGCCGCTGGAAGGGCATTTGAGCAGATTAGAAATTCAATATGCTACCCAAACCTGAATGTTAAAATTGGTGCAACGCATGCTGGTATAACTGTTGGTGAGGATGGAGCATCACACCAGCCAATTGAGGACATTGCCCTAATGAGATCCATCCCTAATATGGTTGTTATAAGTCCTTCAGATGCTGTATCAGCATTTGAGGCAGTAAAGGCAGCTATTTCACATAGCGGACCTGTTTACATAAGGCTTGGAAGGCTTGATGTACCAGTCATATATAACAAGGAAAGCTTAGACTTTAAATTAGGTAAGGGAATACAGTTAACCGATGGAAGGGATGTAACAATAATTGCAAATGGATTAATGCTGCCAGAAGCAATTAAGGCCCAGGAAATTCTTAAGGAGCAAGGCATAGAAGCACGATTAATAGATATTCATACTATAAAGCCAATTGATAAGGACATAATCATTAAAGCAGCTAAAGAGACAGGTGCAATAGTTACAGCAGAAGAGCACAATATATTAGGTGGACTAGGTAGTGCAGTTGCAGAGGTTGTAGTACAAAACAGTCCTGTACCAATTAAGATGGTTGGAATAGAGGATAAATTCGGAAAGTCGGGAAAGCCAGCTGAGTTAATGGTTAGATACGGGTTAACACCTGAGAATATTGTTGAAAAGGTAATGGCTGTATTGGCTATGAAAAAGTAAATAAACATAGTAAGTAAATAATACATTAGACAGAGAAATAATAATTTACAATAACCCTAAATGGTAGACACTATCATAGGTAGCGGAAAACTTAAGAAACTTGTTATTTTCAAAAAAAAGGAGAGCGTAAAGGCTGGTATTGCTTTACTGCTCTCTTTTAAATTTGAGAGTATAAGCTTTTTGCGTTGTTACATATTTGTGCAAAATTATAATCAATAAGTGCAGTGTTTACAGTAACTGCTATTTTTAAAACTTTTCATAGGTATTTCTAATTAGGAAGTTTTAAAAACGCTTATATATTTATTCAAAATAACGCAAAATAGCGTATAAATATACAACAACGCAATTTGCTCGATTATATAAGATTCTTGCTTTGTACTCTTTCTAAAATTATAATTACAGCTAAGTGTGCTCTTGTTTTAGCTATATATAATTTAAATTACAAACATTGACTATACTTGTGCCTCTCCTAATTGTGTCAGTTTTGGTTTGATCGACTGAGCATTCTTTTCATCAGCTATTATAAGTATAAAATCACCAAGATAAAGCTTTGTATCTCCATTTGGTATAATTTCCTTTTCCCCTCGCTTAATGGCGACTAATAAACAGCCCTCTGGCCACGCAATATCCTTGATGGTTTTGAATTCTATTTCTGAACCGTGGCAGACTGGTATTTCAATCAAAATTTTACCCTTTGAATGGTTAAGTGTCCAGTTATTCTTTTGCCTCTTTAGCATAATCTCTAAAAGATTATCATAGATAGCACTTGAATTAATGAATTCCACTACAATATATGTTATAACACAGATTGATAATAATGGAAGCAAGTGCTTAAACGAGCCAGTCATTTCAGTAATAAGAATACTACCTGTAATTGGTGCTTTAACAATTGCAGTAAAATAGGCTGCCATTGCCAGAACCAAAAAATTTAGTATATACTCCTTTTCAATGCCCATAACAGATACAGCTACTTCTCCGTAGAGCTTACCTATAAGTGAGCCTATAACCAATAATGGCAAGAATATGCCACCTGGTGCTCCAGAGCTATAAGAAAAAATAGTAAAAAGAAACTTTATAATAACAAATAAAACTAATGTAACAAAGAGATAATCCTTTATAGTTAGACTTTCAATAAGCTCATGCCCACCGCCTGTTACCTCGGGCAAAACTAAACCCAGTATTCCTGCCAATATTAGGGGAAAAACCGGCTTGAATATATCTGGAATTTTTTTAAAACCACCATATTTGCAATTTACAAACACTAGCGAACGGTTAAAAGCCTTTCCTAGTATTCCAGCAATGACTCCGATAATTAGTATATGATAATAGTACTTAAAAGGAAGTATAGACAACTCGTCGAAAGAAAAAATTGGCTGAAACCCACATATAAAGGCGGAAACAAAATCCGCAACCGCTGAAGCAATCATTACACACAAAAGCACCATGGGTGAAAAGCTTTTATGAAGCTCCTCCAAAGAGAAGATTACTCCAGCAAGAGGTGCATTAAAAGCTGCAGAAAGACCAGCACCAGCACCAGCAGTTATAAATACACGTTTATTTACATTAAGCTTTTTGCTAAGCTTTGAAAAGCCTAAGCCTATATTGCCACCTAGCTGAATAGAAGGACCCTCTCTGCCTAAGGATAGACCCAAACCTAGAGAAAGTAGACCTAAGAAATACTTTAATACAGTTTCTTTCAACCAATTTGAGCTCATTTCGGTTAAGAGTATACCCTTGATTTGAGGAATACCACTTCCCTTTATCATTGGTACCAACTTAACAACTTTACCAATTAATATTCCTGAAGCGATTAAAACAATAAAAAACAAAATTCCTATAAAAAAATTATCTCGTATAGAATCATATACTTCAAATCTTAAATCTTCTAAGAGCTTTAGCAACAAGCGGTAACTGACTGTTACCAATCCAACAATTAAACCAATAAATACTCCTGCAATGAATAGAAATTTTTGTTGTCCTAGACCGCTGTTAATTGTATCAGCAGTTTGGGGAGAGTCTTCTCCATTTGATATCGACTTATTAAGGGTACTAAAAAGCATATTATAAATAACCTCTTTTCTAAGCTTTTTACATTAGATACATATTACAAATTGTAAGGTTAATTAATGCAACATTCTAATTATAAAGTAATTGGCTCTCTTGGTCAATATGCACAATAATATTAACACGTATTTGTACGCTATTTTGCGTTGTTTTGAATAAATATATAAGCATTTTTAAAACTTCCTAATTAGAAATACCTATGAGAAGTTTTAAAAATCGCAGTTACTGTAAACACTGCACTTATTGAGTATAATTTTGCGTAAATATGTAACAACGCAAAAAGCTTAATATCTATATTGTTTTAATTCATAAAAAGACCCCGTTGATTTTCTATTAAAACTTAACTATAATGTCAATTGTGGTTAAGTTTAATTAGAGCTTTTAGTTTAACGCATGAACAAAGGTGTTGATTAAGAATTATACGTTTATAAAGCTAAGTAAAAAGCTCAGTAAGATAATATAAAGGCTGGTGCAAGATGAGAGTAAGTACAATACCAAAGAATGATGGCTTTTGGATGCCAGGAGAATTTGAAGAGCATAAGGAATGCTGGATGTTATGGCCTTATCGACCCGATATATGGAGATGTGGTGGGGTTTATGCCCAGAAAACATTTGCAGAGGTGGCTAATGCTATATCTAAATTTGAGCCAGTAACTGTCGGCGTTATGCCAGCATATTTTGATGATGCACGTAAAAAATTGAGACCAGAGATAAGAGTAGTTGAATTTCAGTACTGTGATGCATGGATAAGGGACTCAGGACCCACCTTTATTAAGAATAGCACAGGTATGCTAAGAGGAATTGATTGGAGCTTTAATGCATGGGGAGGCTTTAATGGTGGAGCATACACCAATTGGGATTTAGATGATAAGGTTGCATCAAGGATTCTTGAAATAGAAAGGGTTGACTCCTATAGAACCGACTTTTTTGTTTTGGAAGGTGGCTCTATACATGTAGATGGAGAAGGAACTCTACTTACAACAAAGCAATGCCTGCTTAATCCAAATAGAAATCCAGAGCTTACGCAGGGAGATATAGAAGCGTATTTAAAAGACTATCTGAATGTATCTAAAATCATATGGCTTGAGGAAGGGCTGTTTAATGATGAGACCGACGGACATATAGATAACATATGTTGCTTTGCACGTCCAGGGGAGGTCATACTATCTTGGACAGATGACAAAACGCATCCTAGCTATCCGATGTGTCAGGCAGCATATGACATACTAAAAAAAGAAGTAGACGCAAAGGGAAGAGCATTGAAGGTGCATAAGCTTGAGTTACCTACTCCAATACAAATAACCGAAGAAATAAATGAGCAGATTATAGCAAGTGGTGAGAGTATTAAATTTGAAGCAGGAGAGCTTTTGCCAGCCTCATATGTTAATTTTTTATTTGTAAACAAGGGTATAATACTTCCAGTGTTTAAAGATGAAAAGGATAGTATTGCAATAAAAACTATGCAACAGATTTTTCCCGAAAGAAGTATAGTCGCTATAGATTCAAGGGAAATTATTCTGGGAGGCGGAAATATTCACTGTATAACACAGCAGCAACCAAAACCAAATGATTTTATGGAGGTGTCTAAATGAATATAGTAAAGGTAGCAGCAACACAAATGAGCTGTAGCGACAATAGGAGTGAAAACATACAAAAGGCTGAAGGCCTAATACGTAAAGCTGTCAAGCAAGGAGCTCAGATAGTATTACTACAGGAGCTATTTCAATCCTATTATTTTTGCCAAAAACAAGTATATAATGAGTTTACTCGTGCACGTACAGTAGATGAAGATGAAGCAGTTTTACACTTTAAAAAAATTGCAAGAGAGCTACAGGTGGTATTACCAATAAGCTTTTTTGAAAGGTCTAACAATGCCTATTATAACTCTGTTGCAGTTATAGATGCAGACGGTGAGATTTTAGGTATATATAGAAAGACACATATTCCTGATGGTCCTGGATACTGTGAAAAGTTTTACTTCTCACCTGGGGATACTGGCTTTAAAGTATTTAAAACAAGATACGGCACAATAGGTATAGGTATTTGCTGGGATCAATGGTTTCCAGAAACAGCACGATGCTTAGTTCTGAAGGGTGCAGAGATGATTTTTTACCCAACTGCTATAGGCTCAGAGCCTGATATGCAAGGCTTTGACTCAAGGGACCACTGGCAAAGAACTATGCAGGGGCATTCAGCAGCTAATTTGGTTCCAGTAATAGCCTCAAATAGAATAAGCAGTGAAAATATTCAGGATTCTTCTCTTACTTTCTATGGATCATCCTTTATAACAAATTGCTTTGGTGAAAAGATAGCAGAAGCAGGCAGAGACGAGGAAGCTGTTTTAGTTGCCTCACTTGACTTAGATGAATACAGGAACACAAGAACCTTTTGGGGAGTATTCAGGGATAGAAGACCAGAAATGTACCAAGAAATAATGACAAAGGACGGAATTGTTTAAGCCGAAAAAGTCTGAAGCGTTGAAGTAGGTTAAGCAACTAAAAAAGTAAAATGGTAAAAGAGTACAAATCTAATACTCTTTTACCATTTTCACCCTGTAATAGCCTCTGTCGGTTGAAACCTCACATACAAAAAAGCCTCTGCCATAATAGAATCGCATTAAATCTCCGTAGCGTGAAGCAGTGTGAAGAAATACCTTTTTTACATTCTCAGATAGAATATATTTATCAACAACATTCATTAAAGCCTTACCAATACCAATATTTCTATGGCTTGAGCTTACGCCAAAGCGACTGATGTAGGCAGAACCATCGTCAAGAGTCTCAACTCTGACAGTTCCTACTGGCTGTTCGTCAATAATAGCAATAAAAATAGTCTTATCAAGAATAGCCTTACGTAGATCATCTTGTGTTTCCTTAAGAGCATCTATGTGACCATTAAGTCCTGCTACATTAGCATACTCAGTAAAGGCTTGCCTTAATATCTCGTGGAGTGCATCTGTATCTTCTATGGTAGCTTTTCTAATTATAAAAGAATAATCCATAACAAAAACCTCTTTATAAATACTATAAAAAATTTATTTTACTCAATTACCCATAAGCTTAACCATAACTGCCTTTTGTGCATGCAATCGGTTTTCAGCCTCATCAAATACTACTGATTTTGGACCATCAATAATCTCTTGAGTAACCTCATAGCCTCTGTAGGCAGGTAGACAGTGAAGAAAGATTGCATCCTCTTTTGCATATGAAAATAGTTTACTATTTACCTGATAGGGGGTAAATACCTTTACCTTTGTTTGCTTTTCTGATTCCTGTCCCATGCTTATCCATGTATCTGTGTATATAACATCGGCATTAGTGACAGCCTCTGCTGGATCATTAGTAAGCAAAATATTACTTCCTGTCAGCTTGGCAGCTTCCTTTGCAATATTTAGAATAGAAGCATCGCATTCAAAGCCCTTTGGTGTAGCAACAGAAATATGTATTCCGACCTTTGCACACCCTATAAGAAGTGAATTAGCAACATTATTGCCATCTCCTACATAGGCAAGCTTTAAGCCCTTTAATTCACCCTTATGCTCATAGATAGTCAATAAGTCTGCTAATATTTGACAGGGGTGAACTAGGTCAGTGAGACCATTTATAATAGGAATATCTCCGTATTTTGCAAGATCCTCTACATCGCTTTGCTTAAACGTACGTATCATTATGCCGTCTAGATACCTAGAAAGAGTCTTAGCAGTGTCATGTACCGTTTCTCCTCTTCCGAGCTGAATATCATTAGCATTAAGGAAAATAGGATACCCCCCAAGTTGGGTCATACCAACCTCAAAAGAGACTCTAGTACGAGTAGAAGATTTTGTAAATATTAAGCCTAAGGTTTTACCCTTAAGATGATGTGTATGCTCAATACCACTCTTTGTCTCCGTTTTTAGCTTTTCAGCAAGCTTCAAGGTATCCAGAATCTCAGCTGTAGACCAATCATTTAAACTTAACAAATGCTTCATAGTTTTATCCATTCCTTTCTTTAAAGTTTTAGTAATAATTATTATTTAGGTTATTCACTAAACTAATCTTGTATCAGGTAAATTTCTGTATAAATATACAGTAAACCAATATAAACTGAGACTAGTTATAATGAATAATTAATAATTATACATTATGATGCATAATTATGCAATAAATATTTTTAAATTTTTTACATTAAAGATTTATGTAAAACATTCGATATATGTTATAGGGTATATAATAAGTATGCCCTAATCTTAAATCAAAAGATAAGTACATAACCTTATGGGTATTGTTAGTATTAAACTAGCATAAGGAGTTTGATTCTTAATGCATAAGCATAATGTATGATACTTAATGCTACTGATGATACCATGGTTTGAAAGAGGGTTGTTTTAATGGATTTAGCTAGTATTATAGGCTTAGTGCTTGGTATAGGTTGTATTTTATTTGGTATATTTGAAGATATCGGTGCTTTCCTTCACATCCCATCATTAGTTATAGTATTAGGTGGGGGAATCTCTTCTACAATGATAAGCTATAGACTGGATGAAATAACAAAAGTAATGGGTGTTGTGACAAACGCATTTATGTCTAAAGAAGAGTCAGCATTTAAAACAATACAGCTTCTTGTAGATATGTCTCAGAAGGCAAGAAGAGAAGGACTACTTGCACTTGAATCGGGACAAGAGGCTATAGAGGATGAATATCTTAAAAAATCACTTGAACTAGTTGTTGATGGCGTAGAGCCAGAGATTATCAAGGATGCAATGGCATTAGAGCTGGCTAATTTGGAAGCTAGGCATAAAAAGGGACAGGGGCTTTTTAAGACAATGGGTGCTATGTTTCCTGCGTGGGGAATGATAGGGACTCTTATGGGGCTGATTAATCTTCTTAAAGCACTAGACGATCCTTCTGCAATTGGACCTGCAATGGCGGTAGCGTTGATTACTACATTTTATGGTAGTGTATTTGCGAACTGGGTATGTCTGCCTATAGCTGAAAAGCTGGGAATGAAGAGTGCAGAGGAGATCCGTATGAAGGAAATGATGATAGAAGGAGTACTTTCCATTCAATCGGGAGAGAATCCAAGAATTATGGAGCATAGGCTAAAAACCTTCCTTTCACCTAATCAGAAGCTGGAGTACGAAAAGCTAGCTGGCGGTAGCAACGGAGGCGGAGAGGAATAGGACAGCAGATTAAGAAAATAATTAAAGCAACGCAATATACTCTAGTGGAGAGGTGTAGGTAATGGCAAACGAAAGAAGAAAAAAGCAAGAGGAAGGTGGAGGCGGTGCACCAGAATGGATGACCACATATAGTGATTTGGTTACGCTTCTATTAACCTTTTTTATATTGTTATTCTCAATGGCTACCCTTGATGCTCAGAAGATGAAGGAGGTAAGCTTCTCATTAAAGCAGGCTTTACTTAAAACGAAGGCTGGCGGAGATACTTTCCAGTCAAATAGAGGACAAAGTGTGGTTACTGTTAATATTACAAACCCAGAGGATACAGGGGTATTAAGGGTTGATAGCAAAAAGTATACCAGAGAAAAGCAGAGCATGAAAATTCTAGATGAAGAGGAACGCCTATTGCAGAGTAGAATAGAAGAGACAAAGCTTGAACTAAAAGAAAGAATAGAAGCGATGGGAATGGGCGAATATGTGGAAATAATTGAGGAAAGGAATCTACTAATTACCAGAATAAAATCAGAAATACTGTTTGAATCTGGCAGTGCTGACCTAAAGCCAGAGGGTGAGGTGGTATTGCTTAAGCTAAGTGAGCCTTTAATAACCTTTGAGGAGGAAATAACTGTTCATGGGCATACTGATAATAGGCCTATAAATACACAGCTATATCCAACAAACTGGGAATTATCAACAAAAAGAGCAACTAATGTGGTTAGATTTTTAGTCGATAAAGGAAGTATAAAGGCTGAAAGATTAACCGCAACTGGAAATGGTGAATACAAGCCTATTGAATCAAATGATACACCTGAAGGACGTGCTAGAAACAGAAGGATTGAGCTTTCAATGATGACAATAGACTGGCAGAATCTAGGTGGATATATGGGAGAAAAAGAAACTATCGGGCAATAATCTTTACGCAACAGCTTTTAAAAACAGGTAATTTTTATAGTGTTTTATCAACCAAGTATATTTAAATACTTGAGTTCAGAGGGGTTTGAGCTAATTAAATAAGGAGCTCATTATTTCCTGTAGGTATTAACAATACTAATCCACAATGGTATAATTCCGTGTAGTAAACAAATTGCTATATAAGCTTTTTGCGTTGTTACATATTTGTGCAAAAATTGTGGAGGGTTTTGGTATGGATAATTTAGTTGCTGAGGTACTTAAGGTAAGGATTGAAAATGAGGTTAATACTAATATAAAAAAATGGGGAGTCAGAATAAGAAAAATAGATCTACAAACCCTTCCTGAATTTAAGGTAAAGATAGAGCTTAAAGGAGACCCAATAGAAATTAGCCAATTAATAGAAACCGACGAATATATAAAACAGGTTTAATATTCGCCGGTAATTGGGTTAGTCTACTTCTGGTGCTTCCCTGAACAGTAAGCTAATACTATAAAGGGCAGAAACGCCAACTAGGGAGTAAACAATTCTACTGGCTAGTGTAGATGCCCCACCAAAAATGCCTGCAACCAAATCATACTGGAACAAGCCTACTAAAAGCCAGTTTAAGCCACCTATAATAACAAGTATAAGTGCCAATCTGTCTATTGGTGTTCTATGCATAATCACAACTCCTTCTTATTTAAGCATTGTACTATTCTATATCTGCAATTCTCATATAGCTAAAATAACTATAGTCATCAAAAACAGATATGATACAATACCTTTGAATTGCTTCATTGATATTATTTCCGATATACAAAAAAAAATGCATTCCAAATTAATATAAAACATTCGAATATTTTTAGACTTGTCAGCATACCCTTATTATACAGTGAAACTCAAAAATAGCTAACTAAATAGAATAAATATCAAAATTTTGTTTATGGTTATTAACATAACATAGCGTGCAATATACCCAGAAATGTACAGGGGTAGGGAAACCGCTTACGATGGTTGTTTGTGCCAAATACATGGGGGAGTTAATATGCAATTTTTAGAAAATAGCATTAGAGCATATTTTCCGTATAAGGATGTAAGGATTCAACCTTATCGATATGGATATATCATTAATACTGAACATGGAAAAAAATTTGCTAAGGCATGTCGAATTTCTCAAGACAGATTGCTTTTTGTACATGGAGTTAAGGAATACTTGTTATACAATGACTTTTACAATCTGGATAGATACGAATGTACAATAGAAGGAAAGCCGTTTTTTGAAGCAGAAAATGAACTATATACAATTTCACCCTTTTTCATGGGAAAAGAGTGCGATTTTGATAATAAAAATGATGTTATTCAATCAGTCAAGCTATTAGCACATATGCATAAAGCTTCAAGAGGTTATAAGATATCAGATAGCTTTTTACCTTACAGTAAATTAGGAGAGCTACCAATTCTTTTTGAAAAAAGGGTAAACGAATTAAAAAAGCTGAAAAAATCTGCTGAAAGAGAAAAGAAGAGATTTGATTATATGTTTTTGTGTTGTTTTAACTATTATTATGACAGTGGAGTTGAATGCATTGAAAAGCTTAAAAGCTCAAAGTATAATGAGCTAGTTAAAGCGACCATAGATGAAGGAATGATATGTCACCATGACTTTACTTACCAAAACCTAGTATACGAAAGTGATATATTATACATTACAAATTTTGAATGCTGTAGCATTGAACTAAAGGTATATGATATTGTTAACCTAATCCGTAGAAAGATGCGAAAGTGCGACTGGGATATTAAGGAGGCAGAAAAAATAATATCAACCTATACAAAAATAGAACAACTTTCAAACGAGGAAGTTAGACTGATAGGAATTATGCTACAATTTCCGCAAAAATTCTGGAGAGTGGTTAACAAATACTATAACAGCAAAAGAAGCTGGGCACAACAGAGTTACATAGCCAGACTTGACGAAGTCATCCAGGAAAAAGATTGTCATGCAAGGTTTATGAATGAATGGAAGTTTATTATTTAAGGAGAAAAGCTTATACTCTGATCAAAAGTATAGTTGTAAAATATCCAACCAATTTCTTGCATAAACGGATACCCTACAGATGTATATTCATACCTGTTGTCTCCGTAAATTTGATTCTTATTAACGTGAATAACTGCACTTAAAAAGAACTCAACATTTCTTTCACTATCACAAATGTAAGCTGTATCAATCAAATAGCCATAAGCCTCACCATATTTGTTATAAATAGAAAGCTCTTTTGGGTATGGTGTAGCTTTACCACAAAAGAAAAGCTTATTAGTAAATGAGCTATTTTTCATACATTCTTTAAGAAAGTCACTATCTTCGGATTTAATCCTAAAACGTGCTTCTTTCTCAAGACACTCAGGGAGTATAGCTGAAACGGTCAGCTTGTGGAGGTCATCCAATGAGATATAGTTACTGTTATTAAAGCTAATAGGTGTATTTACTAGCTTCCCGTTCTTAATATGCCCTACACCCTTAGATATACCATTTAGCTCTAGTGGAAAAGGGTTAGTATTACTCCAGACCTCGTTTTGTCTATATACAGCATCCACACCATCAAATAAGGAAAGACTGAAAGAATGGCTGTTGCCATTGGGGTCATAGCAGGTGGAGTCAATAATCTGTGAACATATTCGGGTTTTAGAATACCCCTTTTCCTTTAAGGAGGACATAATAGAACCACAGCCAAGAAACTGATATAAGCAGTTATATGAGGAATTGCTACTGAAAGAAAAGATATTATTAATATGAGCTTTAATGGAAAGAGTATCCTTAAAATGCTCAGAGGCTTCAATTTTAAGAAGATTATTTAGCGAAGCATTGATATTAGATAAAGTTTTAAGAGCATTCACTTTTTCAAGTGTTAATAAACATATAGGAAGCTTCACTGTACTTGCTGGATAAAAGTATTGATTAGATGTTGTATTAAAGCTATAGCTTTGTAATACTGGAGTATTATCCTGTTGACGCATAACTCTGCTATATTTTATTTGAATCTCATATTTATCAATGTCATTATAAACAACCTCAAACTTGCTTTTATTAAATTCCAGTAGTCTAGGTATAAATGAGGTAGCCTCGTTTTTTCTAAAGCTAGTAATAAAATAATACTCGTGCTTTAGGTAGGTTTTCTTAGAAACAACAGCTTTGTCAACAAGCTGCTCAATTAATGAGCTTTCAGAGTTAAGGGGGGTCTTAGTAAGTAGGTCAAACAACTTATCTATAGCGTACCCTTTTGTAGTGGCTTCCTTATTAAGATTTTGATTAAGCATCTCCTCAAAGCCCTCAACGCATATAAGCCACTTTAAATTCTTGCTAATATCATCTGCTTGATAGCCTAGAACCCTAAGTATAGTAGTAAAAAAAGCCTTTTTGCTTATAGGCTCTGAGCCATTAAAGTGCCCATTACCATCACCCGTCATATATTTAAGGCTTTCTGCTACATTTACATATGGTTGTGCCTGTGAAGAAACATCCTCAAAGCTTGAAGCTGAACTAGAATCAACAGGTAAGCCAAGTAATGAAACAAGAAGGCTTGCAAGTTCCTCTCTAGTCAGTATACTGTCTAGCTTTGGTATCAAAGAGTCAGAGCAGAAGCCCTTCAAAAGCCCTAGCTCATTTATGATTTCTGCTTTTTTTGTAATAGTTAGGTCCGGTGTATCCTCAATTTCGGCTATACCTCCAGTAAATTTGTGGAGAAAGGAGATACATAGTAAAGAGAGTAATAATACTATGGCACTGAAAGCAATCAGGCAAGGTTTACAGATTTTTTTCATATCTGGACGACCCCATAATGCAATATTATAATAAATATATGCATATACCTAATTGCACATGACTAATTAAATAGCCTTTTATTGCAATTTTAAACTATGATGAAAACGAATAATATCCTAATAGTTATTAAAAGGACGATGCTTAGGCAGGTTATTGCACTGAGGGTGCATCAGTAGGAGCTGGTAAAGCAGGACCTTTTATAATAACCTCATCATGTGGAAGGTAACTACTTCTTCCAATAAGCTCATGCTCCTCTACTTCTCCATTCTTAAGCTTTAGCCTATAGGCTTCAACAACCTGCCCTATATGTCCCTGTTCAACCACCTTTTGAGTTCCTGGTGGCAGAGAGGGGTCTTCCTTATATATAGTCTGATATGGAGTTTCAGATATGGGCTTTGTAATAGTCTTGTATTTATACTCAGGGTACTCATTTGTTCCCTTAATAGAAAAGGTCAATTTATTATTCTCCGATGAGCAGGATAGCTGTATTGGCCAATTAAATGAATTGACAAATTTAAAATCTGTTGAACCATATGAGACAGTTGCATCAAGACCAGGAGGTGCATAGGAAACAGTAAACATGTGATTGGAACGTGAGGTTATCTTAAGCCCAGCCACAAGAGCAGCATTAAATAATGTCGTAGAGACCTGACAAATTCCGCCCCCTATTCCATCAACAATTCTACCATTTTCATATACCTTAGCAATCCGATATCCATTAGCAACTGAACGATCACCAACAATATTATTAAATGAAAACTCTTCTCCAGATGCTAATATGAGGCCATCTATTTTTTTTACTGCAAGACCTATGTTAACAGCCCTATTTCTTGAGTTCTCATCACTTGTACTAAACCATGTTGAATGCTCAGTCAACGTGTGGCTAAGTGCCAAAGCTCTAGCTTTATCTGTCGTAATCTCAGGAGGTGTTGCCAATATAGGGATTTCTATCGTTACGGGATTCTTATCAGTTCGTGCCTCCAAATCAGTTATAAGCTTTGAAAGGGACTCCTTCTCAATGCGTCTTCCAATTTGATGTGGAATAATCTTGAGCTTTCCATCTTCAACTATTGCATAAGAATCAGCAGGCTCGCATATAATTTCGTTATAGATAGTATCAACATTTATTTTGGTAGGCATAATCTTATTAAGATAAGGGATAATCTTTTCGTCCTTAAGCGTTCTGATCTGCTCCACTATTTTTTGAGACAAATCCTCTCTGTCCAGAAGATATCCAAAGGTACCTGAGCTCAAATATACCTTATCAGGGTATAGGACAAGCTCCGGCTGTACTACTTCAACCTCTATATCCTCTGCAATGGTATTAATTAATTGGTCAAGCTTGTCCCTGTCATAGCTTATTTCAGAGTATGAATATGAAGGCGTTTTATGTAGCTTTCTCACAGTATTAAGCCTTGCCAGAATGTTTCCTTCCCTACCTATGGAGTAAATGTTTTCTATGGTTTTGTTCTTATCAAATCTTACACCCAGCTCATCAAGAGACACAGTTTTTGTGTATATATTATTCTGGTATTCATAAAAAAAGCTTATATTAACCTTATCCATTTTAGATAGGTAATTCTCATCCAAAAACTGATTAAGCTGATCCCTTGTTTTTCCTCCTATGTCCTCCTTGTCCAGAAAAACTCCAGTATAAACTGTTTGGTTATTTAAAATAGCGATTGATATGAAAGTAAACAAACCAATAAACACTATAATAAAAGCTAGCAGAATAAATAAAAGCAACTTCAAAGTAAAGCTATTGTCTTTAAATTTATCTAATGAAATAGGTATATTCATGAAACTTCTTCCTCCGTATTGTAAAAAAATATTAGTTCATCCATGCATCTTGCACAAATAACCACTGTAAGCGGTTTACAAGACATTTAGTCTTGGCGATTTAACGAACTTCATTAGAATTTTTATCAAATTTGAAGTTCGTTAAACGCTTACATATTAGTTCATCCATGCTTGAGGAGTAGCCAATACTACTATCAAATAATTATCTCAGTTTTTATGGAAAAAAACAATAGGGAAAGGGTTACAAGTTTATTACTTAACTTGTAGCTGTTACTAATAAACGTAATACCAATTACTTAACTATCTAAATTTCAATATATTAACTTGCGGATAGTGGTATAATAAGATTAGACTAAAAAGGCTTGCAGATAAATGTTACTTAAATATGGGAGAAATGGTATGCAGTTAATTGATGAAAGAGAATTACCTCAAGAGGTTTTTACTAAATTTTGTTTGTTAAAAGAAAAGATTAACAAAAACGCTGAGATTAAATATTACAAAATTTTATGTAATGATGATACTTACTTTAATAAAGTTAATGAGGCTATTAAGACCGATCGGTTTGGGGAGGTTGTTTTTGCTGTTGAAAGACCTAATGGAAGAATAATAGTAATAACCTGCGATGAGTATCCTGATGGAGTATATAGAATTCCTACAGGAGGAATAGCATATGGAGAGGATATTGAGAAAGCAGCTTTTAGAGAGGTTAAGGAAGAGCTTGGGCTTGAAGTAGATATAATTTCATTCATAGGCTTGGCTGTAATTACATTTATGCATAAAGACAAAGGTATCAACTTTTATTCCTTTCTATTCCATCTTAGAGAGACAGGGGGAAGACTCTTGGAGGATGCCACTGATAATGAGGTTTCTGCAATAAAGGAAGCAGATAGGCTGGTATTTGAAGAAGTAGTTCAAAAGCTCCAGTGTTTGCCAGGAAAATGGAAGGATTGGGGTGTATTCAGGTATGTTACCACGAAAGAAATGGCGGATTATTTTTCAGGAATATAATATGAATCCTAGGCTACTATGGCATAATTGCCTCTCACATTAAAGAAAAGGAAGGAAAATGTTATGGAGTACGAATATAATGAATATAGGCGTAACAGGGCATGGGCTGAGGTTAATTTGGACTGTATTGAGCATAATATAAAAGAAATAAAAAGATATGTAGGGAAGAAGACCTCGGTCATGGCTGTTGTTAAAGCAGACGCGTATGGTCATGGGGTTATGCAGACGGCAAAAACCCTATTAAACAATGGTGCAGATTGTCTTGCTGTTTCTATGCTGGACGAGGCATTGCAACTTAGAAACAATGGTATAGAAGCACCTATACTTGTACTAAGCTATACAGACCCCAAAAGAGCTGATGAAATAGTAATAAACAATATCACCCAAACAATATTCAGTCATGATCTTGCGATAGCTCTTTCAGACGCTTCGGAGCGGTTGGGTAAAAGAGTCAAAATACATATTAAAATAGACACAGGAATGACAAGGGTAGGATTTATGCCGGGCTATAGTGCTGTTAAAAATGTAGTACAAATAAGTCAGCTACCTGGGCTAATACTAGAAGGGCTATACACCCACTTTGCTTCAGCAGATGAAACAGACAAGACATATACAAAGATGCAATTTGAAAAATTTACTAGTATATGGAATGAATTAAACAGGATAGGGATTTTTATTCCGATAAAGCATGTGGCAAACAGTGCAGCAATAATTGACTGTCCTGAAATGCACCTTAATATGGTAAGACCAGGGGTAATATTATATGGACTTTACCCTTCATCTGATGTTAACAGAGCTGCAATAAATCTTAAACCAGCAATGACCTTAAAGGCAAATGTAATACTAGTCAAGGCTGTAGAGAAAAATATAAGTATTAGCTATGGAAGGATATTTACAACCAAGAGAGAATCAAAAATAGCAACACTTCCAATAGGATATGCAGATGGGTATTCCAGAACGCTCTCAGAAAAGGCTAGGGTTCTTATTAATGGTGAGTACGCCAATGTTGTTGGAAGGATTTGTATGGATCAGTGTATGATTGATGTAACAGATATAAAGCACAATGTATTAACCGGAGATGAGGTTGTTCTATTTGGAGCTCAGAAAGACAAAAGCATTTCAATAGAAGAAATTTCAGAAAAAACAGGAACAATTAACTATGAAACTGTTTGCATTATAGGAAAAAGAATCCCGAGGGTTTATTTAAGTGGAGGAAAGATTAGTAAAATTCATAATTATCTGATATAATAATGAGGTGAGATAAAAATGTATATACTATTTATTTGTACTGGAAACACCTGTAGAAGTAGCATGGCAGAGGGAATAATGAACTATTTGATTAGCTCAAAAAGGCTTAATGATAAAATAACCTGCTCATCAGCAGGTATTGCAGCCTTTACTGGTGATACGGCAAGTGAATATGCAATATCAGTTTTGAAAAATGAGTGGAAAATAGATATTTCTGAACATAGGTCAAGGCAGGCAACTAAATACGACCTTGATAGAGCCGATATTATACTTACAATGACAAAGCATCATAAAAATCAAATTATTTCCTTAAGCTCAGAGTATCAAGACAAGGTATACACGCTCAAGGAACATACTGGAACGTGTGATGGTGATATCGTTGATCCATATGGACAAGCCTATACGGCGTATAAGGCATGTGCCAGTGAGCTTTGGGATTTGCTTCAAAGGCTTATAATCTCCATTGATACCAAGTAATTTATGCTTTGACAATATCTCAACAATACTATAAAATATTCTTTAGAGATAATAAATTAAACATAAAAGCTGGAGGTTTATGAATGATAGCGATTGGTAGTGATCATGGCGGGATGTCGCTTAAAGTAGCTGTTATAGAGTGTCTTAAGAGTAAGGGAATAAAATATAAGGATTTCGGAGCTTTTACCACTGAGTCAGTAGACTACCCCGACTATGGACAGGCTGTTGCAGAGGCTGTTGTATCTGGAGAGTGTCAAAGCGGCATTGTTATATGTGGTACAGGCTTGGGCATATCGATAGCTGCAAATAAAGTTAAAGGCATTAGAGCTGCCGTTTGTACAGATCCCTTTATGGCGAAAATGGCAAGACAGCATAATAATGCCAATATATTAGCTTTAGGTGAGCGTGTTGTGGGTGTGGGTCTTGCAATGGAAATACTAGAGGCATGGCTGAATTCAGATTTTGAGTCTGAGGGTAGACATGGTAGCAGAGTGGATAAAATAAAAGAAATAGAGAAAAAATACTTTAAATAGAGGCTAAATTACGAAAATTAATTCGCTACTTACCTAGTGAATAGCATAAGAATTGAAGGGAGTTTTTATAGATGAAGAATGTTTTTGTTTTTGACCATCCTTTAATACAGCACAAGGTTTCTCTTCTTAGGGATAAAAATACAATACCAAAGGAATTTCGTGAGCTTGTTTCAGAGATTTCTATGCTAATGGGATATGAAGTGACTCGTAATGTTCAGCTAAAAGAGGTTGAGATAGAAACTCCTGTTGGTATAGCAAAAACAAATGTTATATCGGGCAAGAAGCTCGGTATAGTGCCTATATTAAGAGCAGGATTAGGAATGGTAGAGGGTATGCTTTCGCTCCTGCCAATGGCTAGAGTAGGACATATCGGTATGTATAGAGAGCATGAAACCTTACAGCCAGTTGAATACTACTGTAAATTACCTGAGGATGCAGCTGAAAGAGAGATTATTGTTGTTGATCCAATGCTGGCAACAGGTGGCTCAGCCTCAACTGCAATAAGCTTTATCAAGCAAAGGGGAGTTAAGAAGATAATATTTATGTGCATAATAGCATCTAATCTTGGTATAGAAAGGATATGTAAAGACCACCCTGATGTGAAGGTTTATTGTGCTGCAGTTGACGAAAAACTTAATGACCGTGGCTACATTATACCTGGCTTAGGGGATGCAGGAGATAGACTTTATGGAACAAAATAAGGATAATATATCAGGCAACATGAGACCTTCGTGGGATGAGTATTTTATGGACATAGTTGAGCTAATAAAAAATAGATCTACATGTTTAAGACGGCACGTAGGGGCATTAATTGTTAAGGATAAACGTATACTGGCTACAGGATATAATGGAGCTCCAACGGGCTGTAAGCATTGTCTTGAGCTGGGAGGTTGTATACGTGAAAAGCTTTCAGTTCCGTCAGGTCAAAGACATGAATTATGTAGAGCTACTCATGCGGAGCAAAATGCAATAGCACAGGCTGCATATTCAGGAACCTGCGTTAAAGGCGGAACATTATATGTAACAGCACAGCCTTGTATATTATGTGCTAAGCTAATTATCAATGCTGGCATTGAAAAAATTATATTTAAAGGAGAATACCCGGACGAAATGTCTATGGATTTATTACAAGAGGCAGGTGTCAGGGTTATTAAATATGAAAAAGAAAAGCTAGTAGAGGGTGTATAAATATAAAATTAGCATAAAGTTTATCAAAACTATTATCAAATTTGACGTTTTTTAATACATACATATTTATGTAAAATTATACTCAGTAAGTGTGGTGTTAGTTTAAATATACAACAACGCAATATATTTATAAAAAAGTAATAGAAATGTTATATTTTTGGACGTTTTTTTTAGGTATAATATTCCTTGGAGATACAAAAAATAATTATGGTAGCTATTAAAAGCAGTAGTAGCTGGAAATAGTAGTCTGCCAGATGGTTAGTGTGGTTAAAAATATCAGAAATATAGATAGAAGAAGTTAGATATTATTTGAAAGGGTTTTGAGAAATATTTGATAAAAATGTTTTCTCTAAGAGGAGAATTATTATGGAAATAAAATACGAATACATTATTTCATTTTTGCTAGCTTTTACGGTAGCTTTTTTTGCAACGCCAATGGCAAAAAAAATTGCTATAAAGCTAAAAGCTATTGATGTCCCAAAAGACAATAGAAGAATGCATTCTAAACCAATGCCAAAGCTAGGTGGTTTAGCAATTATAATTGGTTTTGCAACCGCAATTACTTACAATTTAATAGTATCAGCGATTACTAAATCTTCAAGTGAATTTTCTGCGTTCATACTTAGTAAGCAATTTTTGGGATATACAGTTGGTGCAATTCTAATCTTATTTATAAGTATTCTAGATGATATAAATCCATTAAGTCCCAAAATAAGATTGTTAATACAAGCATTAGCAGCAACTATAGTAGTTTGTACTGGGACTAGCATAATAACTGTATCATTTCCTTTCCTTGAGGGGAATATGTACAATCTAGAGCAGGTTCCTGGGGCGATTATTTCTATATTATGGATAGTAGGTGTAACTAATGCAATAAACTGGACAGATGGTCTAGATGGACTTGCGGCAGGAATCTCCTCTATTGCATCGTTGGCATTATTTGTGGTTTCAGTTATTCAGCAACAGTATGAAGTAGCCTTATTGACTGTCATATTAGCTGGTTCTGTACTAGGCTTCTTACCATTTAACTTTAATCCTGCTAAAATATTTATGTCAGATACAGGATCTATGTTTCTAGGCTTTACTCTTAGTGTAATATCAATTTCGGGAACCTTAAAAGGGGCCACTGCCATTGCTATCGCAATACCATTATTAGTTTTAGGTCTTCCTGTTTTTGATACAGCGTTTTCTATACTTAGAAGAATTCTTAATGGAAAGTCAATTATGGAAGCAGACAGAGGACATCTTCATCACAGACTTGTCGACATGGGACTCTCACAAAAGCAATCGGTATCAATCCTATATGTAATTAGTACTTTTTTTGGACTTATTGCTATTGTGCTTGCAGACAAGGGGCTTTTGAGTGCTATAATACTTGTCGTAATTGTGTCGGTATTTATTATTGGAGGAGCTAGATATATAAATGGTATGATGGAGGATAAGGAATCCTTTGATGAAAAAAAGAAAATCCATGAAGAAGAAAAGCTTAGCATAAAAGGTGACACTGTTGATAAAGTTACACCAGAATAATTTAAAATAAAATAACTGTGTTATGAGTATAAAGTCGATAAAGGAGAAAAGATGTGGATAGTCGAGCTATCAAGGTAATGTCAATTTTTGGTACAAGACCAGAAGCAATAAAGATGGCACCTCTGGTAAAAAAACTACAAGAGAATAAGTATATAGAGTCTATTTTATGTGTAACGGCTCAGCATAGGCAAATGCTAGATCAGGTTTTAGAAATATTTGATTTGAAGCCAGACTATGATCTTGATATAATGAGCAATAAGCAAACACTAGTAGATATAACAATCAAAGCATTAGAGGGTTTAGACAGTGCAATTAAGAAAGCTACACCTGATATTATACTCATACACGGAGACACAACCACAACCTTTGTAGGTAGCCTAGCAGCGTTTTATAACAAGGTAAAGATAGGACACGTAGAGGCAGGTCTAAGAACCTTTGATAAGTATTTCCCATACCCAGAGGAGATTAATAGAAAGCTGACAGGAGTGATGGCGGACTTGCATTTCGCACCAACAAAAAGCAATAAAAGCAACTTGATTAATGAGGGTGTAGATAAGAAGTCAATATTCATCACTGGGAATACTGCATTAGATGCCATAAAGGCTACAATAGACAAAAACTACTACTTTAATAATAAAGAACTGAATAAAATAGATTTTACCAAGAGAATTATTCTAGTAACAGCACATAGAAGAGAAAATCTAGGAGAGCCTCTTGAAAATATTTGCTATGCACTAAAGCATATAGCCGAGAATTACAGTGACATTGAAATTGTTTACCCTGTCCATTTAAATCCAGTAGTGAGAGGGACAGCAGAAGGAATAATTGGAAGTGTACGTAATGTACATTTAATTCAACCTCTTAATGTAAGGGATATGCATAATCTAATGGATAGGAGTTATATAGTAATGACTGACTCAGGAGGGCTTCAGGAAGAGGCACCATCTCTGGGTAAGCCTGTTTTAGTTTTGCGTAACGAAACTGAGCGGCCAGAGGCAGTTAGTGCTGGTACAGTTAAAATAGCGGGTGTAAGTAGGCAAAGAATTATTGATGATGCAAGTCTATTGCTAGACGATAAGAAATCGTATGATAAAATGGCAAGGGCTATTAACCCATATGGTGATGGAAGAGCCTCAGAAAGAATAGTAAATGCCATACTTTATAGCTTTGGTGCAGAAAAAAAGCCACCACAAGAATGGGTAGTACAGGATACATAACTAGACAAGTGTTAGCTTAAGTCTAACAGGATAGTGTTAAAACGCTTAATTTTTGAGCATAATAAAATGCTTTTCTATGGTCTGTTTGGAGAAAACTTTGAACAGGCCTTTTTTGTGCTACCATCGCATTCCCTTACTGAAAAAAGATGGCAGACACCAGTAGTTTTGGACGCTTTTCTTGTATCACTTGACGAGAGTATAAAATGCTCACAATCAATACATTTAAATTCAGCTCTATCACCTGAAAGCTTTGCTGGTATAAATTTATGTTTTTTACAGAAAAAATCATATGAAACAGCACCATTAATCATACAAATAACATCTGAATTTATTTGTACCTTAGTGCCATGTATACAATTTAGACAGCTTTTGCTTTGCTTTGTCAGGGTAGATGACCTCACCTCAAAATCCTCCGATACTTTTGTTTAATAAATTATATCATATATTTTAGGAATAATTTTATTTTGGGAAATATTAGTTTTATTGATATTGGTTTATCAAGCTTTGTAAACGACGGCATTTGCAACTATTTAGCTTCAGCTTAAGAAAAAGCTTATAAATTCTTGAGTGAATTCTTGTGGCATAAAGTATTAAGTGTACTCCTTCTATATTGCAAATTATTCCAAAAAGCAGTAGCATAAATCAAATCCTAAATATAAAAGATCAAGATGCAGTTTAATTAAATAATAATGGCTTAATAGTTAAAAAAAGTAACTATTCAGACCTCACTACTTTTTCCTAACTTAGATGAGACATTGGATATTTCAATAACTACTAGATTTGTTCACTTCAATAAGAAGCACTAAGCATCTAAAAATATTTCGTAGCTACATGCCAAATTCGCCATCCGTGGC
>QKEK01000108.1 GCA_003251775.1 Clostridia bacterium
CATATAAAAGTACACTTATGCATCTATGTGGCAAAGCTTATGCGAAAAGAAATTGGGTAATGCAGATACACATAGGTGCTCTTCGTAACAATAATAAAAGGATGTATGGAGCTGTTGGGCCAGATACAGGATTTGATTCCATCTCTGACGAGATATTTGCACATCAACTATCAAGATTCTTGAGCGACCTGGATATAACAGATGAGTTGCCTAAAACAATTATTTATGTACTAAATCCAAGAGATAATTATGTGATTGGTACTATGATTGGTAACTTTCAGGGAGGTGGTATTCCTGGTAAAATACAATTCGGTTCTGGATGGTGGTTCTGTGATCAGAAAGAAGGAATGCTTGAACAGATGAAGGCTTTGTCAAGTCTTGGTATGATAAGTCGTTTTGTAGGTATGTTGACTGATTCAAGAAGCTTTCTTTCTTATACCAGACATGAGTATTTTAGAAGGATTCTGTGTAATTTGATTGGAGAATGGGTAGAAAATGGAGAGTATCCAAATGATATAGAGTTTCTCGGACAAGTTGTAGAAGATATTAGTTACAATAACGCAAAACATTATTTTGCTCTATTTTAGTTGCTATGGTGTGCTCCATTATAGTAGTTTTTTATTTATTTACTAAGTCGTTTTACTTTATATCATGAGCTTTTAACTTATATTAGATATCTGAATATACTTAGATGGTGAAGCTCCATAGTATTTTTTAAACAATTTGCTGAAATAGTAGGCATCCTGATAGCCTACTATTTGGGCTATCTCTTTAATTGATAAACCCTTATTCTGCTCTAAAAGCTCGCAAGCCTTTGCTAAACGAATTCGTATTAAGTAGTTAATTGGGGAATCACCAATTTCTTCTTTGAATATTTTGGAAATATAAACTGAACTAAGATACATATTTTGTGAGAGCTTGGAAAGAGAGATGTCCTTTGAGTAATTCTCGTTCATAAAATTTATAATAGCCTGTACTATTTCTGCACGATCAGTTTTTTCTATTGTGATTGAGGTCTGTTGGTTTGTGCAATCTATTAAGGCATTTTCTCTTATAATCAAGGTAATAAGCTTCATAACTAATGCCTTAATTATTAAAGGCTTATAAGGCTCGTTTTTGTTTTGCTCGTTTATAATCTCCTCACAGCAATTAGTAAAAGTCTGTTTATAGCTATTAATCATAATAATAGGCATAAAATTAGATGTCTGTATATGTCCATTTGGAAGACCTTTCATACAAAAATTATTAAAACCTACATGAAATTCTACAACATGTTCGGTTGGCAAAATTATACGCTCATGTAGTGAATCAGGGTTAATTATAATCAGATTTCCCTCTTGAACAGGGTATTCAGTACCGTTAATGATATATTTACATTTTCCTTCCAAGATAAAAATAAGGGAAGTGAAATCATGTGAATGAGAATTCATTTGCGTATTACCTAAAACTGTTTTCTTAAATGTAAATAACACTCTTGGATTAAAGTCCGTTGGTTTTAATTTTAAATAGCACATAAAAAATAAATCTCCTATTACAACACATTAATTCGCTTAAGGATTGCAACTACCTTCATAATACCACATTTTTCGTCAAAGCTGAATACGATATTAGAATTTCTTTTTTCTATATAGAAATATCCATTATAAAAATAAAATACTACATTTATACTAACAAATAGTAAGAGTATAATCATGTAAGTAAACATAATTTGATATATTTAATTGGAATTTAATCAAAAAAACTCTATGAGAATAATAATTTATGTGAGGATAACATAATGAAGGAACTAAAATGGTTGTGGGGCTATATAAAAGAGCATACACTAAAACTATTCTTTGGTATTAGTATGGTAATTTTCTTTACTGCAATTTCTACTTTAATTCCATATATAACTGGTGATATAGTAGACAAGATTATTGTAGGGGGTGAAAAAGCATTATTAAATGGACTTTTAATAGCTTTAATAGTAGTTACATTAGGTAGAACAGGTAGTGGGTAAGGTAGTGGGTATGCTTTTAATATGCTTTTTGAAACAATTTCTCAAAGAACGGTAGCTAAGATAAGAAAGGATATGTACACTCGAATTAACAGCCTTGACTTCACATTTTTTGACAAGACAAGAACAGGTGACATTATGGCAAGAATGACTGGGGATATGGAGGCTGTTAGACATTTTCTAGCTCATGTTCTGCCTAATTTATTTAAATGTACGTTTCATTTAGTTTTTACTCTGGGAATGATGTTTATAATTAATTTCTGGTTTGCACTTGCTGTTGTTGCAGTGGCACCATCTGTATTTATTATAAGCATTTTGTTTGCAAGACAGACTAAACCGCACTTTGCTGCTATTCGTCAGCAATTCTCCAAACTAAATTCTGTAGTTCAGGAGAATATATCAGGTAATCGTGTGGTTAAAGCCTTTGCTAAAGAGAATTATGAGATTACTAAGTTTAATAAGGAAAACAAGAGATTTGCAAAGAGAAACCTCGAAATAGCTAAGGTTTGGGAGAAATATGTACCAATGTTAGAGCTTGTTTGTAATCTAATGATTATTGTAACAGTTCTTGTTGGTGGAATAATGGTAGTAAAAGGGTCTATTACTATTGGAGAGTTAG
>QKEK01000116.1 GCA_003251775.1 Clostridia bacterium
AATATGACCTTAAACAGGTTCTGAGAACCTAGATTTATAAATTTTACATACCCGATACCTGAAAACGCGTGTCTAATCCTTTTCATACCAATTCCTGATTTTGAGAAGCGACCCTTTTCATCCAATACCAAAACCCTTTGATATAGCCACGAATTTCGTCTTTCTGGATTGCTCTCTTTTATAAACTTATAAACAGTATTTCCAGCAATTAATGCCCCAGGATTGCTGATTTCAATACTTTTTGATGTAATATTAATATGTATACCCCTAGAGCTATCTAAATAATCCCTGTGAACAATAGCATTTGCTACTGCTTCCTCCAATGCTGTGAAAGGGTAATCTTGACGTCTGATAAATTTCTTCAAGTAATCTGAAACATCATTTAATAGGTTTAATATATTTCCACAAAAACAAACAGTTTCATCTGCACTATCTACCTTTACATAAGCATGTGGTAAAAAGACAGAGGGGTTCTTTCCAAAAAGCAACATTCCACCTATTGTTACATTATAATCAGGTGTCCCTATTTTTCTTCCTATTATACCCATGCTCTCTAAGAGTATATCACTTGGATATTCAGCCGTTACGCCCATATTATTAAGATATTTCTGTATAATAGATGTATCTAGATCCTCAACGCCTGCATTTCTAAGAATAACTGTTTCATAGGTCAGCATACCACATTCCTGAAAGGCATTGGCTATCTCACTTCTTCTGGCTATATCTGTAGTCGAGCCTCTTCTTATATAGAAAGCCCCATTTCGTATCATCTGATATGGTTTATGACTATCCGCATAAATGGTTAAAACAACTACTAATTTCCCTTCGACCTCAATACAGTCTGTTGCAAGTGGAACAGGGGGGTCAATTCTATTATAGGCGATTTGCTGTAGCTTTTCCTCTACAAAGTCTTTTTGTTCTACTCCAATAATCCTTTTTGTTTTATCCTGTACTCCATATATAATATATCCTCTGCCACCTCTGGAATTTGCTATAGCAATTATATCCTTTGTAAACTCCTTCTTTTCACTTTCAGTCTCTAGATGAAGAGTTTCTTTGAAATCTAGCTTTGGTCCTTCGTCCCTTTTAAGTAGCTTGTTCAGTTTGTGTATATCCATAATTCCCCCTAAATCAAGTTTTCTAGTTTTACTTGGTAGGTCAGCTTTAATACTCATTTTACAAACTATAACCCTATTATAATATAAGTGTGAAATTTTTTAAACACAAACATATAAATAATCAAATTGCGTTGCCAGTGTTTTTAGTTTATGAGTTACGTGAAAGCTATGGAGAATTTTTAGATGATTAGTATTTTTTAATGAAGTGAGCTACTCTAGCATTAATTAAATACCATATTCTTAACTATATTTTATGTTTATAAACCATGTTGTAAAATTACAGTTTATAAATAAGGGGAGGTCGCCCTCCCCTTTTATTATACAATGTGTTTATTTGTTCTACTATTACTATTAATCTAATACACAAAATTCATATAGTTTCCTCAACCTAAAGCAGTAAATTTATGTTCCTGCTTAAGTTATATTTGTGCTGCTTTTTTTAACGCCTCTGCCTTATCGGTTTTTTCCCATGTGAAATCCATGTCTTCTCTTCCAAAATGCCCATATGCAGCAGTTTTTCTATATATAGGTCTTCTTAAATCTAAAGCCTTTATGATGCCTGCTGGTCTTAAGTCAAAATGCTCACGAATTAATTCAGCGATTCTATCCTCCTCAATAGCACCTGTTCCAAAGGTATCTACCAAAATTGAAACTGGCTGTGCAACACCAATGGCGTATGCTAGTTGAACCTCACATCGTTTTGCTAGACCTGCTGCTACAATGTTTTTTGCAACATATCTTGCGGCGTAGGCAGCTGAACGGTCAACCTTTGTTGGATCCTTTCCAGAAAACGCACCACCACCATGTCTACCCATGCCACCATAGGTATCAACAATGATTTTTCTTCCTGTTAGTCCAGCATCACCTTGAGGACCTCCGATTACAAATCTTCCTGTAGGATTAACATAATACTTTGTCTTTGAGTCCAGTAATTCAGCAGGGATTACAGGCTTGATTACCTTTTCAATAATATCCTTCTCTATAGTTTCGTGGTCGACATCTGCACTATGCTGGCTGGAAATAACTACAGCGTCTATTCTTACAGGCTTGTCTCCCTCGTATTCTACAGTTACCTGTGATTTACCATCTGGTCTCAAATATTTTACCTCTCCAGACTTTCTTACCTCGGTCAGCTTCTTTGTTAGCTTGTGTGCTAAAGAAATTGGCATAGGCATTAGCTCAGGTGTCTCATCACAAGCATAACCAAACATCATACCCTGATCCCCAGCTCCTATGGCTTCAATATCAGCATCTGACATTTCATTATTTTTTGCTTCAAGTGCCTTATCTACTCCCATTGCTATGTCAGGCGATTGCTCATCTATTGATGTTAATACAGAACATGTGTCGCCGTCAAACCCATACTTTGCTCTATCATACCCAATATCTTTGATTGTATTCCTAACTACTTTAGGAATGTCCACATAGCATTTTGTAGTAATCTCTCCGATTACCATAACCATACCTGTTGTAACCGCGGTTTCGCAGGCTACCCTTGCCATTGGATCCTCTGTATAAATAGCATCCAATATTGCATCCGAAATATTGTCACATATCTTATCTGGATGCCCTTCTGTTACTGATTCAGACGTAAACAATCTCTTAGCCATAATATCACTCCTTAATATTATTTCTACTAGTGCTTATATTACTATCAATTTTGCAAGTATGTTCTGGAGATAAAAAAAATCTCTTCTTGATGAAGAGACAGATTCTCTCCTCATCTCCCAGGACAAACTCCTGTAGGAATTGGCACCTTTGCTTAATAAGCCGGTTGCCGGGTTTCATCGGGCCCAGTCCCTCCACCACTCTTGATAAGGCTCTAGTATTATTTGGTATAATTTTATCATATTTGTATGTTGTAGTCAAGATTTTTGGAAAAAAATTTTCTTATATATAAATTGCATATATAAGTGCCAATGCAATAAAGAAAAACCCCACAGATACCGTATTTCAAAGGCAAAAAAGGAGCTGAGCACAGCTATTTTCAAATAGTCAGTGCGACAGCCCAAAAGCATTCCCTCTGTTTTTATTCCTCTGAATTCTTACTAACATTTTCTTCTAAAACATTTATTCTACTTTCTATTATATCTGCATTTTTATACCCTAAAGTTCTAGACTGTTTCAATACTTTTTTTGCTTCTTCAAAATCACCTATCATAGCATACGCTAATGCACCGTTACCATACGCAACTACGCAACTTGCATCTAATTCAATAGCTTTTTTAAATTCTATTACTGCTTTCTCAGGTTCATTTTTGTAAATATATAATGCACAAAGTGATGCATGTAATTCGGCATAATCTGGATTAATTCTATTAGCTTCAAAATAACACTTCTCGGCTTCTTCAAAATTTCCCTTATGTCTATATGTAACTCCAAGATTAACCCATGCTTCATAATAATCTTTATTTATATCTAGTGCCTTTTTATGTTGAATTATACTTTCATCATACTTTTCTAGCTCATCATAAGCATTACCCGTATATGTATATACCTCTTCAATATTAAAAATGGAAACACCAAGTTCTATTGCTTTATCGAATTCTTCAATTGCTTTCACATATTGTTCCCCATTATATAACTCCAAACCTTTGGCAACATGCTCATCACCGCTTAAAATTAGCATCCTGCAGGAAATTAATGACAGGGACAATAATACTACTATAACTACAAAAAAAGTCTTTTTCATTTCATACCATACATGATATAGCTAGCTTCTAAATCATATTTTCCTTTCACATATTTATTCTCACAAATAGTTTCAAATCGTTTTTATAAGCGTGAAGAGAATCCATTTGAGAATATAAATCTAGTTCCATGTGCGTTATTATATTATAAAAAAATGTACCTGTCTAGAACTTTTATAGCATTATATGTTTATCAATAAGCAGACAAAAGAAACAGGGCTGCCATAAAGACAGCCCCTCATTGAGAATTACTTAGATTGAGCCAGTGCATTAATCTGTATATCTTTGATTTTAACATCTGCATAACCTTTACTCTTATTCTCTACTATAACCTTGTAGGTACAGCATCCAGAGCAAGTCTGACACTCACAGAAAGTAAAGCAGAATGAATCCTGAGTCTCCAAAACTATAACACTTCCTCTTGTTTGCTGAAGTTCACTAGCTTCGGTTACGTCTTCAGTATCATCATTGTTGTCCTGATTGTCATCATCATCGATTGGTTCATCGGTTCCTGTATCTCCTCCATCAACTGGTGGACCATAATAGTATTTGTCTAGGTCTCTTTCATAATACCATCTGCCTAAGGTGGAGCATGCACCATTTTCACATACCTTTACTAGCTTGAAAATTAGCTTTGCCTTGTTATAATACTTTGATTTTACTTCTGCAAAAATATTAGCAGAAAAGTCTACCTTTACCACTGGGTTACACAGACATGTTGTATCAATTTCTACAAATGCACATTCCTCCTTATCATTTTTATAGCCACGACCACATTCCAATTCACATGGCAGACCTTGACCACAAACTAATAATGAAGGTTTTGGACATGGATGTAATTTTTTGCACGGTGCACATGAAGGTTTCATACATCCACAGTAGTCATTACCATCCCATTTCTCCTTGAAATCATATGGATATTCTCCCTTAATTCTATCCATTTTTTTCGCCTCCTTATAATTAATACTTGTTTTTTTTACCTGTAGAATAGTTGATATCAGCACTAAATTCCACATTACATAATATGTACAAGCAATTATTATTGTTACAAAAAGTCTGTTTGTATAGCATTTTGTAGCATTTAAGTACTATTTGTAGATTATTCTGCAATAGCAAGGTTTATATGTAAGCGTTAAAAAAGCCGCTTTAGCGGCTGAATTCAATTAATATATTTTCTAGAGAGGTTTTAACTTTATTATATTTTTCCTCTAAGGCTCTTTGTTTTTCAGAAACACTAATATATAAGTCCTTCCAATTTACCTCAGAGACATCTGTTGATACTATAGGGATATTAAAGCATTCTAGTATTCCACTTAATAAAGCCGTAGCTATTTGCTCCATACTATTCATTATAAATTTTGCATCCTCTTGGTTATCATGAAAGGCAATCTCAACAATTATTGCTGGCGATTTGGTATTTTTAAGCTCATATAAGTCAGGTCGTGTCTTAATGCCCCTGTCCTCTGAGGGCGTAAGTAACGAAATATATTTATAAAGCTTTTGTGCATATGAATAGGCTTTTGATTTTTCAGAGAAGACTAATATCTCACAGCCTCTTCCTCCACCAGCATTTGAATGCAGGGCAAGATGTAAATCAACATTATTATTATTACTATCACTCACTATTGTTGACATGCTCATATCGCGACCATTTTTATATACATTTATTGGATATACGCTTAGCTTTTTCTGAAGCACATCACACAATTGATTCATTCTTAGCTCTTCAGTACCATAATTACCGTATCCAATATTATGCTTTTGTAGACTAGGGCTTAAATACATAGATTTCATATTGTCACCTCAAATTCAGTTCTATGGATTTACAACTGTATCAGTTAATCCAATACCCTTAGCCTGTCTGGTTAGAGCTTGCCATGTATTACAGCCTACAACACCGTCCTCTGTCAAGCCGTTATTATTTTGAAATTGCTTTACTGCTTTTTCAGTATTTTGCCCAAAAACTCCATCTAGTCCTGAGCCTACAACACCAATAGCATTAAGTGCATCCTGTAAGGTTAATACATATACACCCTTATCCCCTCTTCTTAATGCAGGATATCCAGCTGCACAGGCTGGAGGTCCTAGTCTTTTGTCTACATGAACCCAAGTTGGGGTAAGATATGCTGGCTCTACATAAGACCATACTCCAGTATCCGTTGCAGTTTGTCTAAGTGCATTTCTCTGAGTCGAGCTAAGATTTTGACCCATATCCATAGCCATACCAGCGTAGTGTTGAGATTGATAGCAACACCTATGATAGCCGTAGTATTTTACTAAATGAGTTATAACTCTACCATGCATGTTGCACAAATAACCACTGCAAGCGGTTTACAAGCCATTTCATTTAGCGATTAGAGTACATTGCGTTGTTGTATATTTATACGCTATTTTGCTTTGTTTTGAATAAATATACATAATCACTCCACTTATTGATTGAGTATAGTTTTGCATAAATATGTAACAACGCAAAAAGCTTGATTAAAAAGCAATTGCACATTTTGTATAAATATAGTATGATAAATCAGTAAATTTAAGTGTTTGGAGGTATTATAATGGAAATTGAAAGAAATTTAGGAGCATCTGAGAATAATGTTGAATTAAGGCTTAAACAGAGCTACCTTATGGGTATTGTTGGAGGAATACTAGGTGCTATTATAGGGGCTTTAATATGGGCTCTTGTTACTGCTATAACAAAATATCAGATAGGGTACTTGTCCATATTGGTAGGTTTTTTGGTAGGTTTTGGTGTCAGAAAGCTAGGTAAAGGTGTAGATATGCCTTTTGGAATCATTGGTGCTATTCTTGCTTTGTTAGGGTGTGCTGTTGGGAACCTGCTAGCTATATGTATATTTATTTCTAAGAACGAAGCAATTCCCCTTATGCATATAATCACTCAATTAGATTTTGAAAAAATTAAATTTTTAATGACAGCAACCTTTAATATAAAGGATATCTTATTTTACGGTTTAGCAGTGTATGCAGGCTTTAAGTTTTCTTTTTCAAAAGAAGCTTCCAGTCAAAGAGAAGCCGCGAAAATCTAACGAATCTAAACGTTAAAGCAAACTGAATATGACTTTATATAGTGGATTTAGGAGGAAATTAATATGAAATGCCCTGTCTGTAGAACAATAACTCTAGAAAGTGATTTCAACGATAATAAGTTAATAAATCACAGTTGTCCTCAGTGCAAAGGTAGCTGGATAAAATACGAAGACTATGAAGAATGGAAAAGGAAAAACAGTATCGATCCAAAAGCTAATGGACATGCAATTAACTCTAATTCCACTAATGACGGTGAATCCAATGAATATATGCCCGAATATGATTCAAAAAGGGCGTGCTTATGTCCTGACTGTGGCAGAATACTAATTAAATATCTAGTTACAAAAGACATACCCTTTTATGTTGACCACTGTAGTTCATGTAATGGTGTATGGTTAGACAAAAATGAGTGGGATGTATTAGCCAAAAACCACATACATACAAAAATGAATCACTTCTTTACTAGACCATGGCAGAATAGACTAAGAGAAGAAATGACAAAAGTAAGATTGGAAGTTCACTATGCTAATAAGTTCGGTACTGAGAATTACAATAAGCTGAAGGAAATTCGAGAATGGTTGAAAAGCAGTGACTTATCAAGCGAAATGATAGCCTACTTAATTGATGAGGATCCTTATAAGCTTTAGTTTAATGATTCTTCAATATATATGAACTTAAATAAGAACCCTTAAGTTATCGACGCTATCAAAGATAGCGGACAACTTAATAACCTTGTTGTTTGCACAATAAAAATATAATCGTGAGGTGAATAAAATGGAAAATAAACAAATTAGCGTTGATGTAACACTAAACGCAGAAGACATTTATAGCACTACTTAACAAGAATGGCTCAACTGTAATAATAAGCATTATATTATTAGTCATGTCAGTCATTTTCTTTGTTCAAGACTATATCTCAAATAGTGTTAATGTGTTTCCCCTAATACTATTTGTTTTGAGTTTATTCATGTTAGTAGGTATGCCATTACTTTTAAAGTATAGCTCAAAAAAGATGCTACAAACTAGTGCACTATTACGCAAGACTCAAACCTTCAAAATTCATGAAAGTGGTATTGATTCAAGTACAGAGTCATCTAATAGCTCAATAAAATGGTGTGAGTTATATAAAGCTAATGAAACAAAAGAGAATTTTCTGTTTTTTATTTCAAAGACGCAAGCATTTATTCTACCAAAGAAGTGTCTTGATGGCGACGAAGATTATTTTAATATAATTAGATCCTATATGAAGAATGCACCTGTCCCCAAGGAGGATAGGAAAGGATTTTTTAGTAAATATAGAAACTGGATAGCTACTTTTATAGCAATACTTATTACAATCCTTATTTTTATTACAATTTACTTAAGCCTTAATCCATAAGAGTTGTTTCTGCTACTCAGTTCCTGATATCTTTGTATGTTATAGCACAAAATACAGTAAAGAAGAAGAAAAGGGTTTTCGGTATTTATTTTTCTTAAAGTAATATAATGATTAGTAGTGAGAAAAAAGAATTAACTGTAGAGTTAATTCTTTTCAAGGCTCTGAAAGCCTTTATTAGGAGGCAACACCTTGAGGACCTGTATTTACCTGCGAAAATCCCGCGAAGATGTTGAAAAAGAGGAGCTTGGAATCAACACCTTATCAACCCATAAAAATATCTTATTGGACTATGCTAAAAAGAGCAATCTTAATATCACTGATATAAAAGAGGAAATTGTATCAGGTGGTCAGCTTTTTACCCGACCAAAAATGCTGGAATTATTAAAGGATATTGAAAAAGGCAGATTTGATGCTGTTTTGTGTATGGATATAGATCGTCTTGGGAGAAGTGGAATGAAGGAGCAGGGTATAATCCTCGAAACTATGAAATCAAACGATGTTAAGATTATAACTCCCAACAAAACCTATGACCTAAATAATGAAAACGACGAGCTACAAACAGAGCTGTATTCCTTTATTGCAAGAGTAGAGCTGAATACCATAAAAAATAGAATGATGCGTGGACGCCTTCAAAGCTTAAAGGAAGGATATTATATCTCAGGCATCGCACCATTTGGGTACAAAAAGGTAAAGGTGGGTAATAGGAATAGTCTTGAAATAGACCCAGAGCAAGCTGAGGTCATAAAATTAATCTTTAAGCTATATGTATATGAGAATATGGGTACTAGGCGGATTTGCGACAAGCTAAAAAATATGGGCATTAATAATGCTAGCATGAATACACTCTGGAGTACTGAAAGTATAAAGAAAATTATTCATAATCCAGTCTACACAGGAAAGGTAGTTTATAAGCAAAGAACCTATACAAGAACCAAATCAGGCATTAAAGCTAGACAAAATAATGACTGTTTGATATATGAGGGTAAGCACAAAGCCATAATTGATGCCGACCTATGGAATAAGGCTCAAGAAATATCCAAGAAAAGATATATCGTACCCCAAAGAAAATCATCAGTTCTTAGAAACCCACTAGCTGGATTAATCAAATGTAGCTGTGGCTATGCTATGTATCTTAAAAGAGATAACAAGGCATACAGGCTTACCTGTAGCAAAAAATGTGGTACTGCTGGGACAAATATTATTAGAGTTGAAGAGCAGGTTATTATCTTGCTGAATGACGCTTTTAATAACATCAGGCTTACTTACGGTTCTAATAGTAATCTAAATTTGGATATGTTAACATTTGAAAAGCTGAAAATAGAAGAAAGTCTTAGAAAAAAGGCAACTCAGATGAATACCCTTTATGAGCTTTTAGAGCAGAACATATATGATATTGACCGCTTTACCAAAAGAAGTATCATCATTAAGTCAGAAATAGAGAGTATGAAGAAAGCCTTATCCCATGTTAATATTGCAATTGAAAAGGAACAAAATTCAATCCTTCTAGCAAATAAACTAGCACCTGAGTTAGAGAATATAGCCAACATCTATACTACACTGGATTCTACTGCTAAGAAAAATGTCTTATTAAAAAGCATAATTAATGTGATAACCTACTCTAAAGACAAAAATGTAGCTCCAGATGAATTTAGCTTGACAATCGACATAAAAGGAATGTAAAATGATACATATTATTGAAAGTACAGCTCTAGATAAGCATTAGCAAAAAGCACAAACAATACTATTTGAATATATTTTAATTTTTATAATTATAGGGGGATTTTTTATGTGGACTAGAAGAGAGCTTAAGGAAA
>QKEK01000188.1 GCA_003251775.1 Clostridia bacterium
TCAACATTAGTACAGCATTAAAACTTGATAGATTATTATTAGAGTTTGATTAGTTTTGCGTTTATGTTTTGCAGACAGCTAATATTGCATCTGTTTTCTTATTTTATCGGCAACCTCATTGTCTTTAAGAATAGAAATAATTGATAATGCAAAGTCAGAAGCAGTACCTGCCCCCTTTGAGGTTATAAAGCTACCACTTACAACTACCCTATCCTCAGTAATAATGGCATCTATCAGTTCTTTTTCAAAACCTGGGTAGCAGGTGGCTTTAATATTTTTTAGTAAGCCCCTTTTACCTAATATAGATGGTGCAGCACAGATTGCAGCAACCCATAAATTATTCTCTGCCCGATAGTATAAAGCATCTGAAAGTATTTCATTTTTATCAAGATTTAAGGTGCCAGGCATTCCACCAGGAAGTATAATCATATCTGCGGTCATTAGGTTGACCTCTGAAATCAGCCAATCTGCTTTAACAGGAATATCATGTGCACCTGTAACCATATAGTCGTTTGAGATAGAAACTGTCTGGGTATCAATTTCTGCCCTTCTTAATATATCAATAGTAGCAATTGCTTCTATTTCTTCAAAACCATCTGCTAACATTACATAAACCATAGCTTTTAGTCCTCCTTAACCAATACGCTTTGTTATAATAACAACAAAATTTTTATTGTGTAAATAACAAGGTTCTTCATTTGTCCACAATCTTTGATTGCATCGACAAATGTGGGTTCTTATTATTCTATTTTAACCCAAAAGACCATTTTAGGAAACTAAAATTTATATAGAAATAATTCCATTCATAATCTCTGCCTTTTTTTCTGCTATATATGCTATATCGTCTATATATAGCTTCAAATGGCCATCTTCAATATTTGCTTGAAAATCTCGATTTCCGTTTTTTGCTTCACTTTTCATAAAATCTGTTAAGCTAATTAAACATCTTATTAATGTTTCTGTAAATAATATTCTCTCTTTCTCACTTACTCCGTAGGTATCCAGAAACAACCTCGTTTTTCTGATTTGCTCATGAATAGTTCCATAAGAATTTGGATTATTAGGGCTTTTTAACGGCACCCATCTATAAATTGCATACACTATATCCCACATTTTTGCTCCAGGATGTATAGTGTCAAAATCTATTATTCATTTTGCTTCATCATTTACAATAGTGATATTATATGGTGCATAGTCTCCATGACAGATCACTTCAACTGGATAATTAGCTGGTAGCATCCATTGTTCATGGTTAGTTAGCTCACAAACATATTTTTCACTACATTTATGATACTTTAATAATAGATTTGCAACAGATACTATCATATCATCTGTTAAAAGCTTTTCGGGCAACGGATAGTTGAAAACTTCACCTTCCATATAAGAAATAACCTCTTTTTCTCCACTTATACTAATTGGCTTGGGCACAAAATCCGCACCTTTTTCTATCATAAAGCTTAAAAAACTATGAACATGTTGAGTCCATTCATTAGAAGGCCTAATAACATAATTTGCTTCCTTGTATATTTTGCCTATTCTACCACCTGTAAGCTCTTCTTTTTTCATTACTTTCGTTTGAACACTGCTTTGCTCTTTTTATTCTGCTAACAGTTTAGGGCTCTAATAATTATATCAATTCTAGTTTTTGGACTCAACTAAAATTACAAATTAATCTGATAGCATCAGGCATTATTTTCAAATATTCAGGCAGTATTCTTTATGAATAAACATATGGAACTTTTTACTAAGCTTAGAGTCTAATACTATTAAAAAGATAAAAAAGGAGTGGTAGAAATGAAAAAAACAAGTTGTGGGGATTCAAAAAATTATATTAACAAAACATTTCGTAAACCGTTGAGAAGAGGATGTGCATTTCTTCTCATAATATCTATTCTATTAGCATCTGTGGGGTGCATGAGCAAGTCAAGTCCCGGCAAATCCTTCTGATGGTTATAGCTATAACAAAAGTAATAACAACCTTTCTATAACTGAAAGTAAAGGAAAAACACAAGAAACAATAGAAGAGATGATAGAGCAAGAAAATAAAGATTATGATAAAGAAGAAATGAAGAAAATTGGAACGACTGAACTTGATGCAAAATTTGATTCTACACCAGAGTTTAATACTGAGGAGTATAATTATGTTCAGGAAAACAGGTTTTTGAATTCTAGTCAGACACCACTTTCAACCTTTTCTATTGATGTTGATACAGCTTCATACAGTAATCTGAGAAGATATCTAACAACAGGTCAATTGCCTCCAGTTGACGCTGTCAGGATAGAGGAAATGATTAATTATTTCTCATATGAGCTACCAGAACCAAATGGGGAAGAGCCCTTTTCTATATCAACAGAAATAGCAAAATGTCCATGGAATAGTAAGCATTATCTAGCTATGATTGGTTTGCAGGCTAAGAAAATTAATGCAAATGAGCTGCCAGCCTCCAATCTGATTTTCTTGCTAGATGTATCAGGGTCTATGAACGACGAAATGAAGCTTCCACTTCTTAAAAAATCCTTTAATCTTTTAGTGGAGCAATTATCTGCAAGAGATAGGGTCTCAATCGTTGTTTATGCCGGTGCTTCAGGCGTAGTGTTGGATGGTGCAGAAGGGAATGAGACTGAAAAAATTCTTTCAGCAATAAACAACCTTAATGCAGGTGGATCAACTGCTGGAGCAGAGGGGATAGAGCTGGCTTATAAGCTAGCGAATGAGTATTATATCGAGGGTGGTAACAATAGAGTAATTCTTGCTACTGATGGCGATTTTAATGTAGGTGTAAGTAGTGAGGGCGAATTATCAAGGCTAATTGAGAAAAAACGCAATGAAGGAATTTTCTTGAGTGTATTAGGGTTCGGTACAGGAAATATTAAGGATAATAAGATGGAAGCACTTGCAGATAAGGGTAATGGAAATTATGCTTACATAGACAGCTTGATGGAGGCAAAAAAGGTTTTAGTTACTGAAATGGGAGGTACTCTTTTTACAGTTGCCAAGGATGTGAAGATTCAAGTAGAATTTAATCCATCTAAGGTTTCTGAATACAGGCTTGTTGGATATGATAACAGACTGTTGAGAAATGAGGATTTCAACGATGATACAAAGGATGCTGGCGAAATTGGAGCAGGTCATAATGTGATTGCATTCTATGAGCTTGTCCCTGTTGGTAGTATAGGTAGTACTAATACAGAGGAATTGAAATATCAAAAGGTGGAGAGTACTAATGAATGGCATAATGAATGGATGGAGGTAAGACTAAGATACAAAGAGCCAGAGGGCTTGTTAAGTAAGAAATTAGTAGTACCAGTAACCGATGAAAATGCCAAAAGTCGTCCCTCTATTGACTTTCGATTTGCTGCTAGTGTAGCCGAGCTGGGCTTATTACTCAAAAACTCTGAGTTTAAGGCAGATGCTTCATATGAAAATCTGATTTCTGAAGCAGAGAATAGCCTTGGTAACGATAAGGAAGGCTACCGAAAGCAATTTTTAGAGCTGGTAGAGATGGCAAAGTATTTGTATAAGGAGTAATGGATGAGCTTGGCTTTGTGAGTGAAAAGAGAGGATATAAGCCTCATATTACTATAGCACAGGATGTTGCATTAAAAGTACATGGCTTAAATAACAATAATATGAATAATGTTTCTTGTTCTATAGTAGAGCCTTTGTTCGAAAATTTGAAAAATATCTTTAATAAACTAACGTTTCCTGATATTATTATAGACAGGATTACTTTATACAAAAGTGA
>QKEK01000145.1 GCA_003251775.1 Clostridia bacterium
CTTTCTTATAATTTTGCCTACAACCCTTTTATTATAAAAAGCATTGTGGTATGATAATAATGGTATAACCTAGAAATATGTGCGACAAAGTTGGTGTTAATGATTGGATATAGCAGAAAAACTAGCTCATGCAATGCATTCAAAAAACTTTGAAATATCTGTTTTTGGAAATAAAGTCATAATATCAGATAGTATTCTTGTGATGTGGTTTATCATGATAATAATGATTATTGGTGCTTATGTTATTGGCAAAAGACTCAAGGCTGTTCCGGAAACAAAAATTCAGTCATTTATGGAAATGCTTGTTGGTGGAATTAATAGTTTTGTCAAGGATATCATTGGGCATCACTGGATTAAATTTGCTCCTTTTTTGGCAACTATTTTTATTTTTCTGGTTTTATCAAATATAATTTCTGTATTTTCTATAATCCCATCAGGGGAGCAGTTGTATCATATAACTGGGATAGAGTTTTTTGAAAGGCTTCCCTTAGTGACATTAAAGCCGCCTACAAAGAATATTAATGTAACCTTTGCACTTTCTGTATGTGCTGTACTATATAGCATTTGGGCTGCTGTAAGTATTAAGGGAGTTAAGGGCTGGGTGAAGGGACTTGCAACACCCTCGTTTATAATGCTTCCTATGAATATTATGGAGATAGGTATTCGTTCCTTTTCATTATCTATACGACTTTTTGGGAATATATTATGTGCCTTTGCAATAATGGAAACTGTTTATATATTGGTTCCGATTATTTTACCTGCGGGCTTAAGCTTGTATTTTGATTTTTTTGATGGTATACTACAGGCATTTATATTCAGCTTTTTGACCACAATATATATTTATGAAGCTGTTGAATGACGTAATTGTTAGAATTAAACTGTTTGTATTTAATTGTAATATGTATTTTAAAAACAACAAGGTTCTTATGCTATCCGCTAGCTATAATAGCGTCAACAGCAAAGGGGACTTGATGTATTAGATAATTATAAACAAAGCATGACTTAGACATAGGAGGTTTTATTATGATGACAGAATTAGCAGTAAAGGCAATTGGCTTTTTGGCAGAGACTGAGGCTTTAGCGTGGCAGGCAGGTGTGAATTGGGTAAAGGTGGTTGCGGCTTTAGCGGTGATGGTAACAGGACTGTTTGCGGCACTTAGCATAGGTAAGTCGCTTGCAAAGGCGGTAGAGTCTATGGCAAGACAGCCAGAGGTAGCAGATAAAATCAGAAATATTTTTCTTCTTGGTGCAGCTCTTATGGAAGCGACTGCATTGTATGCCTTATTGGTATTTATTATGAGCTAGGAGAGCTATAGGATGCTTAGTTCTGGGAAGAAATTATATATACTGGACTAGAGCGTATATACGCTTTGAATAATCAGAGGTGATAGATGTGGCTATAGAATTAGAAAACTATACCTTTATTCTCGCATTAATAAATATTGTAGTCCTCTATTTGCTGTGTAAGAGGTTTTTGTTTGGACCTTTGACAAAGCTTTTAGAGGAAAGGGACAGAAAAATAAAGGATTCACTTGAAAAAGCAGCATATCAGGAGGAGCATGCAAAGAGGCTTAGTGTTAAGCATGAAAGAGAATTAAAGGAAGCTAAGCAAATGGCTCAGAGAATTATTGATGAAGCTAGAAAGCAGGCAAATAAGGAATATGCTGCAATTATTGAAGAAGCAAAGGATAAGGCTCATAAAATAAGGGAGAAGGCAAAAAAGGATGCTGAGATTGATAGACGTGAGGCTGCGATCAAGTTTAAAAATGAGATTTCAAGTCTTGCTTTAGCAGCGGCATCGAAGGTTCTCAATGAAAACATGGATAATGAGAGAAATAAAAAGCTAGTGGAAGAATTTCTTGATAAAGAGGGTGTTGCATAGTGACTTATAAAGGAAGTAGCTCTGTTGAAAGAAGGTATGCTGAGGCTCTTGCTGAGTTAACTATTCAATACGCTATGACTGAAGAGGCTATTGTTCAGTTAAATGATGTGGTTAAGCTTATAGACCATCATAGTGAGCTTAAAAGGACATTGTATGATGAGTATTTAAGCTTTCAGGTTAAAAAGAATATAATCGAAGAGGTTTTTAAGGATAAAGTTTCGGATGTTATTCTAAAGTTTTTGCTGTTGTTGTCACAGAGGAATAGGATTATGCTCTTGCATGGAGTTAGAAATGAGTTTATTCAGCTAGCAAATAAAAGTAGGCGGGTGGTATATGCACAGATTTTTTCGCCGTTTCCTATAAACCCAAAGCAAACCTTTAGGATAAAGGAGATGCTAAAAAAAGAGTATAATGCAATTGAGGTAAGAACTAGATACATTCAGGATAATAATATCATTGGGGGCATTAGAATTCGTGTAGATGACAGAATATTTGATTATTCAGTAAAGGGTATGCTGGATAATATGCTTAAAACTATGATGAAGGAGCAGTAGCTTTAGTATAGAGAACAAATAACGGTTGATGGACAGGAGAGATTTATTGTGATTAAGGTAAAACCAGATGAAATAACCTCTATTCTTAGAAATCAAATCGATCAATTTGGAATAGAGATAAAAACAAACGATATTGGTAATGTTTTGCAGGTTGGGGACGGAATCGCTAAGATTTATGGACTTGAGGCGTGTATGTATGGAGAATTGCTCTCGTTTGGTAATGATGTTTACGGTATTGCCCTTAATCTGGAAGAGGATTATGTGGGTTGTGTTCTCTTAGGAGGACAGAATGAAATATCTGAGGGTGATGAGGTTACCAGAACAGGTAAGACTGTTGAGGTTCCTGTAGGTGAGACTTTAATAGGGAGAGTAGTTAATCCATTAGGAATACCATTAGATGGCAAGGGAGAAATAAAGGCTGAGAGCTTTAGACCTATTGAAGCACCTGCACCAGCGGTTATAGACAGAAAATCGGTGGATAGTCCATTGCAAACAGGGATTATGGCTATTGATTCGATGGTGCCTATTGGAAAAGGACAGAGAGAACTGATAATTGGCGATAGGCAAACAGGTAAAACTGCTATTGCTATAGATACCATTATTAATCAAAAGGGTAAAAACGTTATTTGTATTTATGTAGCTATTGGTCAAAAAGCCTCTACTGTGGCAGATGTTATCAATATTCTGGGGCAAATGGGTGCTATAGAGCATACCATTGTGGTTTCCTCAACCGCAAGTGATATGCCTACTCTTCAATATATTGCACCTTATTCTGGATGTGCGATGGCTGAAGAGCTGATGTATAAGGGTAGGGATGTTTTGATTGTATATGATGATTTATCAAAGCATGCAGTGGCTTACAGGACTATGTCACTATTGTTGAGACGTCCGCCTGGGCGTGAGGCATATCCTGGAGATGTATTCTATCTACATTCGAGATTGCTGGAGAGAGCAGCCAAGCTAAGCGATGAGCTTGGAGGCGGGTCAATAACGGCACTTCCTATTGTAGAGACATTGGCAGGAGATGTATCAGCGTATATCCCTACTAATATCATTTCAATAACAGATGGACAAATCTACCTTGAGAGTGAGCTGTTTTTTGCGGGGCAACGCCCTGCGGTCAATGTTGGCTTGTCAGTATCAAGGGTTGGCGGTGCAGCACAGATTAAGGCAATGAAAAAGGTAGCTGGCTCTTTAAGAATAAATCTGGCTCAATTTAGGGAACTGGAGGTATTTTCTCAGTTTGCATCTGACCTTGATACTGCAACTAGCGAAAAGCTACAGCAGGGTAAGTCGTTGGTTGAATCACTAAAGCAAAAACAGTACTATACAATACCAGTTGAGAGACAGGTTGTTATACTATACAGTGCAAGCAATGGATATCTTATAGATATTCCGCTTAAGGAGATTCGGAGGTTTAATAAGGAGCTACTTTATTTCATAAATCTAAGATATGATGATATATTAAAAAGCATTAGAGAGGAAGGGGTTCTTAGCGAGGAAACTGAAGCTAAGCTTAAAGAAGCCCTTACGGAGTTCAAAAAAGAAATATTTAATGTAAATGAGGATGGCGAAGGGTAAGCTACCTATGATTTATAGGTACAGGTGACGATATGGGAAGTATGCGTGAAATAAAAACACGTATTGATAGTGTTCAGGAGACAATGCAAATCACGAAGGCTATGAAGCTGATTTCTGCTGCAAAGCTAAAAAAGGCTAAGGATCAACTATTGGAAGCAATGCCTTACTTTAATCGCGTAAAGTTTATTATGGCAGATATAATGGCTAGGAGTGGGGGTAATATAGAGAGCAGGTTTTTTGATGTAATGAATACTAGAAAATCAGTTAAGAAGGGTTATATTGTATTAACAGGTGACAGAAGCTTGGCGGGTGGATACAATTATAATATAATTAAGCTTACAGAAAAGGTGTTGCAGGATAATCCGGGTGGGAAGCTGTTTGTTGTTGGACATGTAGGGCGAAATCATTTTATGAATGGTAAATATGATTGCTATCAGGATTTTGATTTTTATGTTAACAAGCCAACACTATATCGAGCTAGAGACATAGCCGAGAAAATTGTTGACTTGTATATTAAAATGGAGATAGACGAGTTTTATATTATTTATACAAGAATGATAACCTCAATGACCTTTGAACCGACCATAATGCAGCTGCTGCCATTAGAGCTGGAGTCAGTAAAGGCTGATATTGAAAATACAACTAAGCATAAAGAGGGTGGCTCTGAAAGATGCTTTACATTGGCTAAAACCTGCAATCCATGGGCAGAGGATGAGCTTGTTTATGAGCCTTCGCCTAAAGCGGTATTTAATGTGCTGGCATCTAAATATACTAAGGGAATATTGTATGGGGTGTTAGTTGAGGCGTATAATAGTGAGCATACAGCTAGGATGCTGGCAATGGAAAGTGCTACTGAGAATGCTCAGGAGGTTTTGCATCTGCTTAAAAAGCATTATAATAGAGAAAGACAGGCGATGATAACAAGAGAGATTTCTGAGGTAGTAGCTGGAGCAGAAGCACTGAAATAAGCTTTTAACGTTCGTTTATTAGAATCGACTAAAATAGCGTTGTGATATAACGCAATATACTGGTAAGGGAGAGATATATGTTGAGAGAGACTCGAAACATTGGTATTTTGATACAAGTAATTGGTCCAGTTGTAGATGTACGTTTTGAAGAGAATATGATACCTAGAATTAATAATGCGTTGGAGATTTTGCATAATGATAAAAAATTAATCATAGAGGTTTTTCAGCATGTTGGTAACGGTATAGTAAGATGTGTTGCTATGGGTGCAACAGATGGTCTTGCAAGAGGAATAGAGGTTATTGATACAGGAGAGACCATTAAGGTGCCAGTTGGTAAGGTTGTTCTAGGTAGAATGTTTAATGTTTTAGGAGAGAGTATAGATGGAAAAGAGCCTCCAAAGGTTGAGAAATATATGGGAATACACAGGCAACCGCCTAAGCTGGATGAGCAAAAGACCTCAACAGAGATACTAGAAACAGGTATAAAGGTTATTGATTTAGTTGCACCCTATGCAAAAGGTGGAAAAATTGGTCTTTTTGGTGGGGCTGGTGTAGGAAAAACGGTATTAATAATGGAGCTGATTAGAAATATAGCTACTGAGCATGGAGGCTATTCAGTGTTTACTGGAGTTGGTGAGCGTTCTCGTGAAGGTAATGATCTCTGGCATGAGATGCAGGCATCAGGTGTTATAGAGAAAACTGCTCTGGTATTTGGACAAATGAATGAACCACCTGGAGCGAGAATGAGGGTAGGACTTGCGGGACTTACGATGGCAGAGTATTTTAGAGATGATATGGCTCAGGACGTGCTATTATTTATTGATAATATTTTCAGATTTGTCCAAGCAGGCTCTGAGGTTTCTGCACTGTTGGGAAGAATTCCTTCAGCAGTAGGATATCAGCCTACATTAGCTTCTGAAATGGGGGCTTTACAGGAAAGGATAACCTCTACGAGAAGGGGTTCCATCACCTCAGTACAGGCAGTGTATGTTCCAGCAGACGATTTGACTGACCCTGCTCCAGCAACTACGTTTTCGCATCTGGATGCAACTACGGTATTGTCAAGAAAGATAGTTGAGCAAGGAATTTATCCTGCTGTTGATCCTTTAGAATCAACCTCGAGGGTTTTAGACCCAATGATAGTAGGAGAAGAACATTATCAGGTAGCAAGAAGGGTGGAGGAAACCTTGCAGAGGTATAAGGAGCTTCAGGATATTATAGCAATTCTGGGGATGGAAGAGCTTTCAGAGGAAGATAAGCTTACGATATATCGTGCGAGAAAAATTCAACGCTTCTTTTCACAGCCATTTTTTGTTGCTGAAGAATTTTCTGGTTACAAGGGAAAGTATGTGCCTATAAAGGATACGGTAAGGGGATTCAAGGAAATTCTTGAGGGTAGGACAGATCATATTGCCGAGTCGTTCTTTTATATGGCAGGGGATATTGATGAAGTGTATGAAAGAGCCAAAAAGGTAGAGAATAAGGAGATAGAGGGTGAATAGGTTGGAGAGAACCTTTTATTTGGAAGTGGATACACCCACAAGACAGTTTTTCTCTGGTAATGTAGAGATGGTTGTGGTTAAAACTCCTAAAGGAGAACTGGGTGTTTTGCCTGGACATATACCTATGGTAGTAGCATTAGAGGTTGGGCAGGTAAGAATTAAGCAAGAAGGCGAATGGAAGCTTGCACTCCTTTCACAGGGGTTTATGGAGGTCGTTCAGGATAGGGCTTTGATTATGACAGATACGGCAGAGTGGCCTGAGGAAATAGATGAGAATCGGGCAAAAGAGGCTAGAATACGAGCTGAGGAGAGGATGCAGAGGCAGATAAGTCAGATCGAGTATATGCGTTCAAAGGCAGCTTTATCTAGGGCGATGGAAAGACTTAGGATAAAGAATAAGGGTTCAAAGTTTTAGCTTAGCACTTCTTTATAGATGTTAGGTAGTACAAAAGCTTGTTAAGTATGTAATAATTACTATATAATTAATAGATAAAATAAGTAAATAATTTTTATATTGTATCCGATAACTTTATAAAGGTTAACTTTGTGTGTGCTGTAGCTATATATAAACATATAATAAAAACTTAAAACACTATGAGGTTAAATTATTTATACTAAAGAGAATTGTTAAAGGGTAATATAAAGATTTTTTACTTAAGATAAAGAAAGAGGGTCAATGAGTATATGGATGGTTATTCTAAAATTGTTTTGCTGGTGTGTTTTTTGATTACAGCTGTACTTTATCTTGTTTTGAATAAGAAAAAGCTTTTAAATATTCATTATTCTCTGGCTTTAGCAGTGTCCTTTATTGCTTCAGTAGTAATTAGTCTAAGTGTCCCATTTACTGTTGGAAGGTTCTCTGATGCTTTTGCTGTTGACATATCTATTGCTATTCTACTTGTAGTTCTGTTTTATATTATTGCTGTTTTTATTTTTGTAGTGCTGATATCTTCCGTTCTGCCAAAGGATTTTGCACAAAGGCTTCAGAGCTTATATGAAAAGGTTAAGGAAAAGAATAAGGCTTTAAAAGAAGAAAAAATACAAAGAAGAGAAGAAAAGATAAGAAGAAGAGAAGAAAAAATAAGGGAAAAAGAAGAAAAAAGACAAAAAAGAAAAGAAGAAATTATACAAAAAGCGGAAAAGGAAGAGGAAAAGCAAAAGAAAGAGCAAGCGGAAAAGGAAGGTTTTAGTGAAAAACAAAACCTTGTTCCTATGGAAGAGGAAACTGTTCAAAAAGCTGATGACATAAATCTGGTAACAGAGACAGACAAGATAACAAATGACATAGCTGATGACAAAATGAAGGTTATTAATACAAGCAAGAGAAAAAATAAGAATAACAAAAGAAAAGCAAAGATATGGGAGAAGAAAGAAAAAGTTAATAAAATTATCGAAAATAATGTTGACATAAGTGAAAATATTGATAAAATGAGTATAGGAGAACAAAGTGAGCAAACTATAGGTATAAATATAGATTATGTCCAAGCTACAAAAGAGATTGCAGTAACCGAAAGTATAGAGCTAATAGACACAATAGACACAATAGAGTCAACTAAAGATATAGATGCTAGTAGGCTTGAGATAGAGGACATAGCAGAAAATGAACCAGAAAATGAACCAGATAATCAAGTGCCTAAAACAGATGTGATGATTTCAGTTGAAAATGCCAGTGAGGGTGATTACCCTGCTACGTGGTATATAGATAAGGCTTTTGATTGCAAGGTTGCGGGAGATTTACCTGCTGCTATAAGCTATTATATGAAGGGATTGGACTCTAAAGCAGAGAAGGAGCTCATTTTCATGATAGTGTTGGATATTTGTGTTATTTATAAGCAGCTTGGGCAGTCTGAATTAGCAAAAGAAATTCTATCGGTTTATATTGAAAAATACGGGGATATTATGAGTGAAGAAGTAAAACACCAAATTGAACAGAATCTGATATAGTACGTCAGAAAGATTTGGTTTTTTATCATAATCTTAAGGGGGTACATGTTTTAATGAAAAAGACACAGGAGATAATCGGTTTGCCCGTTATTAGTATTTCAGACGGTAATCAGGTTGGAAAGGTAAAAAGTATCATAGTCAATGCTGATAAGGGTGCCATAGATTATATAATTGTTGATAGTGGCATACAGGCTTTAAGTACAAGAGTAATACCTACTAAGGATGTATTAGGGATAGGTGAGTACGCTTTAACTATTGAGACTCCAGAGATTATAAACGAAATCAGCAAAATACCCTCAGCAGTAGATTTGCTTAAAAAGGACATTATGGTTAAGGGAACAAAGGTGCTTACCAAGAAGGGCAGGCTTATCGGAGAGACTGGAGACATGTATGTTGATGAGGATGCTCTATGTAATATAATTGGATTGGAATATATTGCAGATATTACACAAAAGCAGATAAAGATTATACCAAGGGATAATGTTATAACCTTTGGAAAAAACCTTCTTGTGGTACAGGAGGATGTTGAAAAGGCTTTGCTTGATTCTGCAAGTATGCTTATTAAAGAAGGCTCTGATAATAATGACAATAATAGTACTGATAAGGGTAATAATTCCGGAACCCCTTTATTTGAAAAAAAAAATTTGAGTTTTGATTTAAGTATTAACCAAAAAGAGAAGGAAAAGCTAATTGAGGAAACAAATTATACTGAAAATAATGAAAGTGCAGTTGATGAAGCTGCTGAGGTGGAAAGCATTTCAACTAATGAAGCTGACAGTATAATTGAGCCTGAAAGCATGTTTGAAGAAAAGCCTGAGAAAGCTGAGGTGACTGCTGATGCAGCTACCTTTCGTCAGACAAGCAATAGTACAGTTGTTAATAAGAATGAGGATGATAATTCATCAAAAGGTACTGAAAGTGCAGCAGATTTATTCGAAGAAAGGCAACGTCAGTATCTTAATGGAAGAAGGTCTACAAAAACAATAGTAGATAATTCGGGTAAAGTAATTGTGCATTCAGGGGACATAATTAATGATATAATAATTGATGTAGCTAAGAGTGCAGGAAAGCTTGTTGAGCTTGTAATGAATAATGAAGCATAAATATAATCGTTTCAATATAGATATGTTATTTAAAATAAGAACCTTGTTGTTTACACAATAAGGAGTTGGGAGTCAGATGTCCTGACTCCTTGCTTTTTTATCTTATTCTAAGGTATTATACACCTTTTGAAGGGAAGTTGTTTTGTGAGCAGTATACCAAATCAGAAGTTTATTTTTCTAATAATTAGCATTCACATAGTAGCAGTCATTGCTGTAAGTAGCTTGGTATTATCAGCACAAAGAAGCTCAATACTGGGTAAAGAGACGTTTATTGGTGTAGTGTCAGTTGAAAACCAGACCGTAGATGACGCAATCAGATTATCTAAGGAGTATTATGACGAATATCTTAAAAATGGTCAATTTGAGTTTTTAATTGAAGATTATCATTTTAATATTCCTTTCAATGAAATTGACTTGAAGATTGATTATAACAAACTGAAGGAAGAAATTGAGAAGTCATATAAAGATAATGAATTCACTAATTTGATTAATGAACAAAAAAGTAATAATAAGACTAATACCATAATACCTGAATTAGATATAAATGAAGGGAAGCTTAAAGGTATACTTGAGTTCTATGCACAAAGGATGTATAGTCCTTCCATAGACGCAAATGTTTATCTTTATAATGAACAAATAGCTATAAATGAAGCCTCATTGGGTATGAAGCTTAATATAGAAAATTCAATGAAAACTATACTTGAAAATGCCTTTAGCAATCTGGAAGCTCCATTTGTGTTTAGGCTAGAGGACAACTACGAGGTGCAAAGGGTTAACCCAAAGATTACAAAAAAAAGCTTTGAGAAATATAAGGATCTTCTTGTTTATTATACTCTTTCTTTAGATAGAGATGACAGTATATCAGAGCTTATTAATAATTATACATTTGTTATTAATGATGGAGATGAGTTTTCTATTAAAAGAGAACTATTGCAGGATTTAGAGGCTTATGATATCAATGACAAAAAGACCGCTGAATTAGTCGATAAATTGGCAAGCTGTATTCATGCAACAGCATTGCAGCTTGCAGATAATAAAATAATTGAAAGGAATTTTGCACATAAACCAACTGAGTATATTGACCCTGGACTTGAAGCTGTTTTGTTGAATGAGGATGACGATCTGAGATTTGTCAATAAGACAGGAAAGGATTATATGATGGTTATACAGCAAGAGGGATTTAGATTGACAGTTGCTTTTCTTGGGGAGAAAAGTAATACAGATAAGATTTATAGCATTGAGTCGCAAACGGTAAAAAGGCTTAAACCAATGACAATATATTCACAGAATCCTAAGATAAAGGAAAATGAAACAAGGGTTTTGGTAGAGGGCGAATATGGTCAAATAGTGAATGTGTACGGTCGTATCAAGACGGGGAATTTAGAACAGAGTACAAAGATTAAGCTTCATGAAAATACCTATTCACCATCAGAAAGGATTATTGAAATAGGTACGGGGGTTAGAATAGAGGAGTTGAAATAGCTAAAGACTAAATGCTTAGAAACTGCTTATTGTGGTTATTTGTGCAACATGAATGGAGGAGCTGCTATGAGGCTATATAAGTTCAGACATATTCAAACCAAGATGCTATTGGTTATAATTGTTTTTCTTGTATTGCCTCTATTAGTCATCTCCTACAGGTATACCAAGACAACAGAAAATATAATTAGAGAGCAGATTTGGAAGGAAAATGCCAGAGAGCTTGAGCAAGTAAATACAGTGCTTGAAGCAAAGCTAGATAAGGTTGCTAAGGCTATGAACTTTTTTGCTATTAATAAGCAATTTAAAGAGGTGCTTTTTAATGGGGCTACGTCAAATGAAGCTGATGCTTGGGAGAATAGTCAGCATTATTATAGAAATTTTTTAAGTGTAAGTGACAACTATGATATCGCCAGAGAGACAATACTATCTGATTATAATAATACACTGACTCTTTTTGATTTCCATAACAATATATATACATCTCTTCCAAGAAGACATCCTGATAAGGATGTCTCATGGAGAGAAGCAGAATGGTTCAAAACTGCAATTGACAATAAAGGGTATCCAATTTGGTCGTTTCATCTTGATGATGAAAAGAATGTCTATCTTATTACCTTAGCAAGGTTGATTAATGAGAGTGTTGATCGGTCATGGCGAGGAGTAATGACTATAACCTATGAAGAAAAGGATTTGATTTATGATCTTTTGACTGGAGAAAACTTTGAAAACATACTGGTTGTTGAGGAAAGTGGAAAAGTTATTAGTGATTCTAAAAGAGAGCTTATTGGGAATAATATTTTAGATAAGCCGTATATTAAAGCTATTATTAATGAACAGCAGAATCATTTCAGCTATGAGGTTGCTGGTAGTCATAAGTTCATAAGCTACACTAAAAATAGTCTTACTGGGTGGTACCTTATTAAAATAAGTGATTATGAACGCTTGTTTTCTGAAGTACTAGAACTACGTAGCAAGAATTTACTGCTACTTCTGATAGTATTAATGACATTTATTGTTATCAGCTATGTTTTAATCTATAGCATAACTTTCCCATTGAATAGGTTAATGATTTATATGAAGGATATTGAACAAGGAAAATTTGATATTACTATTCCTACGTATGGAAGGGATGAGATAGCTCAGCTTGGAAACAGATTTAATTTAATGATACAAAGAATCAATCAACTAGTTACCAATGTACAGCTTGAGAAGGAAAAAGAGAAGGCATTAACGCTTCAGGTACTGTACGCACAGATTAATCCACATTTTCTTTTCAATACACTTAATACTATAAAATGGATAGCGGTTATTAATCAAGCTCCTAATGTTGCGGATCTTATTGCGTCATTAGGCAGGCTACTTGAAATGAGCTTAGGAAAAATGGAAGAGTGTATATCAGTTGATGATGAGATTGAAAACCTTAATAGTTACCTTGATATACAAAAGGCGAGATATAATCAACGATTTGAATTATCCTTTAATATAGAAGGTGGTATTGGTGAATTAATGGTTCCGAAGCTAATACTTCAGCCATTGGTTGAGAATACATTAATACACGGCATAAATAAGCAACAGGAAGGTTTAATTAATATAGTAATTAAGGGCTATATCAAGGACACAGCTTTGTGCTTTGTAATTGAAGATAATGGGGTTGGAATAGAAGCCAAACAGTTGAAAAAACTAGTTGAATTAATGGAAATGAATGAGATTAAGGGTGGCTTTAGTGGTATTGGTTTGAGTAATGTTCATCAACGTATTAAGCTATTGTTCGGAGAAGGGTATGGCTTGGAGCTTTTTAGTAAAGAAGGAAGAGGGACAAAGATAACTATAGTATTACCAATCATCAGGGGGGAAGATTATGACAAGGGTTCTGATAGTAGATGATGAATTGTTGGTAAGAGTAGGTGTAAAATCATCAATTGACTGGGGAAAATATGGTTTTGAAGTTATTGGTGAAGCTAGTAACGGAGAAGAAGCACTGGCTATATTAAGGAGCGAGGAAGTAGATATAGTACTCCTTGATATTGAAATGCCTGTGGTGAATGGAATAGAAGTCCTTGAGGCTATTAAGAAAGAGGAAATTGAAGTTAAGGTTATTATTCTTAGCTGTCACGAAGACTTTAGGTTTGCTCAGCAGGCTTTAAGACTTGGTGCAGTTGATTATATACTTAAGCTTTCTGTTAGCTCAAAAAAACTGCTCGAATTGCTTTTAGGGATACAAAAGTCAATCAAGACTAGTATTGTTGAAAACAAAACTATAAATCTTCAAGAGGAATGGCGAAGAATTACAGTTGGTGAAAGTGAATTTAGCTTGAGTACTCTTCAAAAAAAGGGAAGTAAGCTATTTGGTAGTGATGGTTGCCTGATAATGCTTGGTATTGATTATTCTACAAGAAAAAGAAAGTCAAGTTCTGTAACAGAGCTCAGAATTTTCTCTCAGTCTATTATAAATCTTACTTCTGAAATTGTTAATAATTTTGTATTGTGTGACGTGTTTTGGATTGATGATACACATTATATTGTAGTAATGAACTCTCATAACAGAGTAAGAGAAGATTTAGAGCAGATGTTAAAGGAATTGCAAAAAGCACTTTATAGATATATGCAGATTACAGTTTCAGTTACGGTAGGTACTGAAAATGTTGATTTGCACAGTATTCGAAAGCATCTAAATTTACTAATGCTATTTGATGAAAAGAGGTTTTTAGAGTGTCCAGAAACCATTAGGTACTATAAAGAAATGCTAACAAGTGATGCCAGTAACAATAAAATATTGTTTGACACTTCTATGGAGGAGGAACTGGAAACAGCTATAGAATTTGGGGATGAGGAAAAGGCAACTAGTGTATTAAATAAGTATTTTTCGATTGTTTCTGAAACAGAGCCGTCTTTTGAGAGAGTAAAGTTTAATAGAGATATTGAAGAAATTCTACATTTGTATTCAAAAGAATTGAAGCATTACAATCAGCAATTTCAGGATATTGAAGGGTATGATATGATAGTTGAAAGGTCAGAAATTAGATATTTTAAATATATTGGTGAGACCATTGAATGGATTTTGGCATTCAACAAACTATACTTCAGGCATCTTATGAAGATGAGAGAAAAGACGATGGATCAAAGTATTAGGGAATGCATGGATTATATACATATTCATTATAGGGATGAAATTACAGTTTCTATGCTTGCAGAACACTTTAGTATGTCTGCAAGCTATTTTGGCACACTATTTAAGAAGAAGGTTGGAGTTAATCTAAATCAGTATTTAACTGATTATAGAATGGAGCTTGCTAAGGTTATGCTTAGGACAACAGATAAGACTGTAACCGAGATTAGTGATGAGATTGGTTATGAAAATATTTATTATTTTAGTAATGTTTTTAAAAAGAAATTTGATATGAGTCCGAATGTATATAGAAAATCATTAAAAAAGTAATGAAGCTTTTAGATTTGGGGTGGTATTATGAATAGTTTTAAGATAATTCTTGTTTTGATTATGTCAATAATTATGACGGGGTGTTCACCCTGGTATGAACAAGAAAGGAGTACTAAACAAATATCAGCAGTAGAAACAAGTAATAATGCTGATGCCATTGTACTTAAAGTCCTTTCAACGACCATTGTTGAAAGCCCAGAAAGGGAACTGGAGCAAAAATTGGCTGAAGAGTTTATGGATATGAATAAAGATGTAGTAATAGAGTACCTTGGTATACCTATTAATAGTGCAGTAACACAAATTACAACTATGGCGATAGAAGACGATATGCCTGATATTATGGTTAATCTTCCTGAATTCAGAGATAAGTTGTATGATCTTGATATTATAGTAGATTTGAAGGATTTTTTTACTAAAGATTATTTGGAACAGATTTATCCATTATTAATGAATGAGGCAATTGTTGAGGGGGAAGTAGTTTTTTTACCATGGTCAATGGTTTCAATGGCAGTGATATATAGGAAGGACTGGTTTTTGGAGAAAGGCTTGACTATACCTAATGATTGGGATGATTTTTTAGAGATTGCAAAAGAGCTGACAGAAGATATTAATAAAGATGGAGAAATAGACCGTTGGGGGTTGGCATTAGTAGGGGCTAAAAACAGCTCTGGAGCTGTTAGGTTTACAAATGTGTTGAGGTCTTTTGGAGCATATGAGCTTCGATATGATAATAATACGTGGATAACGGATATTGATAGTCATGAGGGTATAAATGCATTAAAATACTATGGTGAGCTTTATACTAAACACAAGGTTGTTCCTCCAGGCCCTGTTGAGGTTAGCTATGAGGAAGCTATAGAATTAATGAAAAATGAGAAAACAGCAATGATGATAACTGGGTCTCATTCAATGGCTTCTATATTAGCAAAAAATCCAGCTTTAAAAGGAAATTTAGGGAGCTTTATTATACCTATGGGCAAAAAGCATACATCAACATTGGGGATACATGGGTATTCAATCGCAAAGGCAAGTAAGCATAAGTATGAGGCAGTACGTTTTCTTAAGTTTCTTTTAGAAAAGGAGAATCAGATTCGCTGGTTTGAACAGACAGGTAGAATACCTTCAACTATTACAGCTGGAGAAGTAGTATTAGGAAGAGACGATGAATATAGTGGTTTTTATGAGGCGTTAGACTATATAGAGCCATTTCCTAACGTTATCTACTATGCTGATATGCCAGATATTTTGGGTAAAGCTTTTCAAAGTGTATTAACAGAAAGCCAAACACCAGAAAAGGCGGCTCAAGAGGCAGCTATGAGGATAAAAAAGAGCATAAATAGTTCAAATTAAATAAGATAATATAACTATATAACTATATAACTATATAACTATATAACTATATAAGTATATAAGTATATAAATATATAAACATGTAACCAAATAACAATATAACAATATAATCGTAATAATTGTGTATTATTTATAAAAACATATAGAGATTTTATAAAGCATTTATAATACTATACAAAAAATATAAGAGCATTAATAGAAAAAATATAAAAAGTGCCTGTAATAACACATTCTTATTCTTTCTCTTTTCTCCTATAATAAATATATATTATTTTTGTAACGCGTTTAGTTAAACATAGTTAATTGAGCATAATTTCGCATAAATGTAACAATACAAAAAGCTTTAATTGGTAACTATTAGATAGTGTTGTAATATGATTTGACGTATGGGGGAATAAGATGATTAGTAGAGAAAGATTGAAAAAAACTCTTAATCATGAGATGCCTGATAAGGTTCCTGTAGATTTTGGTGCTACTATTGTTTCAGGGATGTCAGCATTGACATTAGCAGAATTACAGGAGTATTTAAGAATTGAAGGAAGAACTTTGAAGATTCAAGATCCCTTTTTTATGATTGGTCAAATGGAAGAAGAGTTAAGAAAAGAGCTTAAGGTTGATGTGGTAGGGATTTATACCCCATATACCAAACTTGGTGTAGAGAATAAGGATTGGAAAGAATGGGAATTTGCCAAGGGTAGAAAAGGAATGGTTGCGGGTGGTTTTAATATTAGCATTGATAAAAATGGTGATATATATGCATACCCACAGGGAGATACCACTGTTCCACCAAGTGCAAAGATGCCGAATGGGGGATACTATTTTGATGCTATTGTTAGACAGGGGAATATTTCTGAAGATGTATTGAATGGCAGAACTGATTTTCAGGAGCAATTTAAGCTTTATTCTGACGAAGTGCTCCGAGGTATTCAAAAGGATGCAGAGTATTATTTTAACCATACTGACTACGGAATTATTGGAAATTTTGTAGGCACATCTCTGGGTGATTTTTCAAGCTTGCCTGGACCTGGTTTAAAGGAAACGCCAGGTATAAGAAATATTGAAGATTGGCTTGTTGCTCATGTAATTAATCAGGATTATATTAAAGAAGTATTTGATTATCAGACAGAGATAGCTCTTAATAATCTAAAGCTATATAAAGAGGCTGTAGGGGAAAGAATACAGGCTATTTATGTAAGTGGAACTGATTTTGGTACTCAGAATAGTGAATTAATATCACAGGAGCTATTCAGGGAGATGTATAAGCCATATTTTGCTAGAATAAATCAATGGATTCATGATAATACGAATTGGAAAACCTTTTATCACAGCTGTGGGTCAATTCCTAAGCTTCTAGATGATTTTGTGGAGATGGGGGTTGATATTCTTAACCCTGTTCAGTGTTCTGCTACTGGGATGGATCCCAATTTCCTTAAAGAAGAATATGGAGATAGATTGGTTTTCTGGGGCGGTGGCGTAGATACTCAACACGTTTTGCCATTTGGCTCACCAGAAGAAGTAAAAACTCAAACACTGGAGAGGCTCAGGATATTTGCTAAAGGCGGAGGATATGTCTTTAATGCTATACATAATGTACAAGCCAATACCCCAGTGGAAAATATAATGGCAATGATAGATGCGGTTAATGAATTTAATACAAGTCTTTGAATTTCTTAGATAAAATTTATACTTTTCTAATGATAAAATCCAAGTGCACTTGCACTGTGGTTTTATATAAATCTATATTTTAATAACTTAAGGAGGAGAATAATAATGAAACAAAGGCTAAGGAGAGTTCTGGGGTTATTTCTGGTAATGGTTATGACGGTCACTCTATTTACTGCTTGTGGTACAAAGAGCAATAAAGAGGATGACAAGAAGGCTGGGGAAACTACTGGTCAAGAGACGAAGAGTGAGAGTAGCAGTAAAGCTGAAAAATCAGACGAACCAGTAGTTATTGACATCCTTTCAGGTACAATTACTGAGGATGTTGAGGGAAAGCTTGAGCTTGCAATGGCAGAGGCTTATATGGAGCTTCATCCTAATGTAACAATTAATTACATAGGAACGCCATCAAATGAGCTTACTAAAAAGATGACGGCGTATGTTACTAATGATGATTTGCCTGATGCATTTACACTGATGCCTGACTTTTTCCCTAAAGCAGTAGAACTGGGAATACTTGAGGATATAAAACCACATCTAAGTGATGAGTATTACGCAGGCTTTTTACAAAGCTCATTGGATGATGTAACAGCTGATGGTAAAATGGTAAGATTTCCATGGTTCTCTGTGCCAAGTGCAGTTATTTACAGAACTGATTGGCTTGAGGAAACTGGAATGGATGTGCCTGAAACTTGGGAAGAGTTTCTGGAGGTTGCTAAGGCTATGACAAAGGATACTGACGGCGATGGCAATATAGATAGATGGGGCTTTAGTATGGTTGGTACTAATAATGGTTCTGGAACCTCTAGATTTATGAATTTAGCAAGAAATTTTGGTTGTAAGGATGCTACCTTTGTAGACGGTAAGTGGAATTCTACAATAAGCTCTCCTGAGTTTAGAGAGTCACTACAATTCTTTACTGATTTATTTACTCTACATAAGGTAGTACCTCCTGGTCCAACAGAAACAGGCTATACTGAGGCTGTAAACTATCTTGCCACTGAAAGAACAGGTATGATGATTACTGGTTCTAATGGTATGGGATTACTATTAACAAAGAATCCAAACCTAGATGGAAAGCTAGGAAGCTTCCAAATACCTGAAAAGAACGGTGCTGTTGGAGCTTCTGCTGGTGTAATGGGTTATTCAATTTCAAAGTCTTCAGAGAATAAGGAAGTTGTTATTGATTACTTAAAGTTTATGAATGAGTCAAAATTCGCCATCGATTTTGCACAAAAAACCGGTCGTTTGCCTGTAAGAAAGGAAAGCACAACAGCTCCGATCTTTAATGAACCAACATATAAGGGCTTTATTCAGGCATTAGATAAGGTTTATATACCTGAGCAATATCCTATGTATCAACAAATGCTCGATTCTATTGGATTGGCATATACAAATATTATGGCAAATGGTGTATCAGTTGATGATGCCATGAAGGAATTAATAACTAAAGACGAAGAATTATTGAAAGAAGCTAATAGTAAATAAAACTTCCTGAAATAAATGCGACTCTACCTGCTATGGTTGAGTCGCATATCATTCTATTATGAAAACCATCTATTGTATAAACAACAAGGTCTTTACATTGTCCACTAATTTTTATAGTTTAGCGATGTAAAGCTCATGTTCGAGAAGGAGAATTAATAATGGATATTAATTTGATAAAGAAAAAGCGATTTAACCATGGGTACCTATATATATTACCAACGCTTTTCTTTATGGTTGGCTTAATTATATATCCTCTGGGAAGAGGACTGTATATAAGCTCTTATAAAACAGATTTGATTAAGCGTTGGGATTTTGTGGGGCTTGAAAACTATATTAGTATATTAACTAATAAGCAATTTTATTCATCTATTCTTTTGACTGTTAGGTTTACTATAATTGTTGTTGCAGGCCATTTTATTCTTGGGTTTATTTTATCTCATTTGCTGAATAAAAAGATAAAAGGAATTGCTTTCTTTAGAGCCATACTAATACTGCCATGGATAATACCAGAATCAGTTATAGCAATGATTTTTAAGTGGTTGCTAAACCCTTTATATGGTTTGGTAAATCAGACACTAATGAGTTTCTCCATAATATCAGAACCAGTTTCTTGGTTAGGTAATGGTAGCTTTGCTTTCGTTGCTGTAGTTATGGCATGTATATGGAAAGGCTTTCCCATGATAATGGTTATGCTTTTAGCTGGCTTGCAAAGTATTAATCAGGATTTATATGAAGCAGCAGACATAGATGGTGCTACAGGAATAAGGAAATTTATTCATATAACTATACCTAGCTTAAAGGGTGTTATTTATACCGCTCTTATTTTGGATTTAATATGGTGGTTTAAGCATTATACTATCGTATGGGTCTTGACTCAGGGTGGACCTGGTGCTGCAACCTCACTTATTAGTATAGATATTTATAAGAGAAGCTTTGAATATTTTGAGTTTGGTGCTGGCTCAGCTGTAGCAATTATTGTATTTACTATTATTTATGTTATAAAGTTTTTGATGGAAAGGGGATTTAAAATAAATGCAGATGACTGAAACTAATAGCAAGCTAAAAAGTATGGTTACATATATAGTATTAATATGTCTATCTGCCTTTGTACTTGTGCCTATCCTGTGGATGGTTTCTACAGCAATTAAAACAGAGGCAGAGACATTTTCACTTCCGTTAAGGTGGATACCAGAAAATCCAAGTCTACAAGCGTTTAAACGCATAATTGTAGAATACCCTTTTGGGACTCAGTTGCTTAACAGCTTTATTAATGCGACTGCGTCTACTGTTGCGACACTTATTTGTGCAACTTTAGCAGGGTATGGGATAACCCGATTTAATTTTAAAGGCAAGAAGGTATTCATGTCATTTTTATTGGTTAGTCAAATGTTTCCTGCGGTTATGCTACTAGTACCTTTTTATACAATTCTTAGACGCTTTAACTTAATAAACTCACATGCTGGTATTGTTTTTGTTTTTATATCGATGTCTCTTTCGTTTTCAACTTGGATGATGTCTAGCTTTTTTAACGATATACCACGTTCATTGGATGAAGCAGCAACGATTGACGGTTGTAGTAGATTCCAAGTGTTTTATAAGGTTATTATGCCTTTAACACTGCCTGGTATGATTTCAGTAGCTATATATGCATTTATAATGGGATGGAATGATTTCCTTTTTTCTTCAACCTTGATTACTCAAGATAAAATGAAGACATTAACGGTTGGGATTGCAGAGTTTAGTGGTCAGTACAATGTGTTGTGGAATGATTTGATGGCTGCTTCTATTGTAGCTAGTATACCCTTAATTATATTATTTGCATTTTTGCAAAAGTACTTTATAAGTGGTATGACAGCAGGAGCGGTTAAGCAGTAAATAGTAGCAGTGGATAAAGGCTTTTTGTGATACATATTTAAACAATATTACAATATTACAATATACTCGATAGGTATAGCTGTTGTTTATACAGTAAGAAATAGGTTATAATAGAGCAGAAAATGGTACTTTCTTTTAGCTATAATACAAAAAATATGGAGGTAGTGAAATGCCTGAAATAATTACACTAGGAGAAACAATGGTTGCTTTTGTTTCTAAAGAGGCCGGTCCATTAAGGTATATGTCAGAGTTTAGAAAGGTTATAACTGGTTCTGAATCTAATGTAGCAATAGGCTTGACTCGATTAGGGCACTCGGTTGGTTGGGTTAGCAGACTAGGCAGAGATGAGTTTGGGTTTTACATAGAAAAAGAGCTTAAGGGTGAAGGCGTTGATACCACTCAGGTGATATTTGATGAAGGTTTGCCCACTGGTATTATGTTTAAGGAAGTTAGAAGTGCAGATATGACAAATGTATATTATTATAGAAAAGGATCCGCAGCTAGTAATATGCAACCAGCAGATATTGATGTAGATTATCTTAATTCTGCAAGGCTTATTCATTTAACTGGGATAACTCCTGCATTGAGTACGGGCTGTATGGATACTGTGAAATTTCTAATTAAGAAAGCAAGAGTGAAGAATAAGCTTTTGAGTTTTGACCCAAATATTAGGTTGAAGCTATGGAAAAGAGAACAGATCAAGGATTCTATTATTCCTATGATTTCATATACAGATATTTTACTTTGTGGTTCAGATGAAGGTGAGCTTCTATTTGATACTGACCAGCCAGAAGAGATGCTCCAGAAAGCTTTTGATGTAGGGGCAAAGAAGGTTGTTATAAAGCTTGGAAGTAAAGGTGCGTTGGTTGCTGATTCTATGAATAGGGAGGTTATCCACTTTATAGACCCTGTTAAGGTAGTAGCTGTGGATAGCGTTGGTGCTGGAGATGCTTTTGCAGCAGGCTTTTTAAGTGGATATTTACGAGGATTATCCGATAAGGAATGTGGTAAGCTTGGAGCGATTATGGGTGCGTATGCTGTTACTACAAAGGGCGATTATGAGGGCTTGCCAACCAAAAATGAGATGGAAAGACTCTTAGTGAATGAACATGTAAGTCGTTAAATAATTTGTGCCTGAAGAAAGGAATGGATACACTGATGAAGATAACTAAGCTAGAAACATTTCACGTTAAGCCAAGATGGCTATTTCTCAAAATATCTACTGATGAAGGCGTCGTTGGTTTTGGAGAGCCCGTCATTGAAGGTAAGAGTAAGCTTGTGGAGGTTGCTGTTCATAATTTAGGTAAAATGATTATTGGTAAAAACCCGTTTGAAATAGAGCGACTTTGGCAGTTGATGTATAGAGGGTCATTTTATAGGGGTGGTCCAATCATGGTTAGTGCAATAAGTGGGATTGAACAAGCACTGTGGGATATTAAGGGGAAGTATTATAAAATGCCTGTATATGAGATGCTAGGTGGTAAAGTTAGAGATAAAATCAGAATGTATCCTCATATTGATGGTGAATATCCAGCAGGAGAGACAACTACCGAAAGATTTGTTGCGTGTGCATTAAAAAGGAAGTCTGAAGGATTTGATTTTTTAAAGCTTGGACTACCAGACAGACCTACCGATTTTCTAGAGAGTCCAAAAGGACTAAATGAATTTGTGGAAAAATTTCGTAAGGTTAGAGAAGCGGTAGGCGATGACATGGATATTGCTATTGATTGTCATGGTAGAATGTCTACTGCCATGGCTATACGATTCTGTAAGGCTATGGAGCCATATAATCCAGTTTTTATTGAGGAGCCTGTTCTTCCAGAGAATGTAGATGCGTTGGTAAAGGTAAAAGAAGCTACATCAATTCCGATTGCCGCAGGTGAAAGGCTTTATACCAAGTGGGCATTCAGAGAAATCATAGAGAAACAAGCTGTAGCAATAGTTCAGCCTGATTGTTGTCATGCAGGTGGCATTTTAGAGGTAAGAAAAATAGCTACAATGGCTGAGGTCTATTATACTGGTGTTGCTCCTCATAATCCTCTAGGACCTATTTCTCTTGCTGCTTGTCTTCAGGTAGCAGCGTGTACACCGAATTTTGTTATACAGGAGTTTCCTTGTATGGATAATGGGTGGGACAGAGGTGTTAAGTATTTAAAGAAGCATTTTGAAGTTAAAAATGGTTTTATTGAAGTACCTGATGGATATGGGCTTGGTATAGAGGTTGATGAGGATAGCTTAAAGGAGATGGAGTATGACGGAGATTGGGAGAATCCAATTTTCGTTTATCCAAATGATAATTCCATAGGCGACTGGTAGTTAAGCTTGAAGCTTAGTGGAAGGAGGGTACATGTTTGTATTATGAGTATAGTAGAACAAATAAATAAAAATAAAATAATTGCAATTATTAGGGGAATAGAACAGGATAAAATTATTGAAGTCTGCAAGGCATTATACATAGGTGGGATAAGAATGATTGAGGTGACCTTTAATCAGTCCAGCCTTACAGGAAATCAAGAGACATATGAGGCTATATCTGCTATAGCTAAAGAGTTTGGTGATGAGGTATCCATAGGTGCTGGCACGGTTATGACTATAGAGCAGGCTGAGCTTGCGACGAGTGCTGGAGCTAGGTATATGATATCACCCAATCTAAATAAGGATGTTGTTAAAAGATGTATTGAGCTGGGAGCTGAGCCTATTCCCGGGGTATTGACGCCAACAGAAATAGTTAGTGCATATAATGCAGGAGCTAAGGTAGTAAAAATTTTTCCTATAGCAAGAATGGGTGGTAGTGACTACCTTAAAGATATTACTGCACCTATTAGTCACATTCCTGTAATTGCGGTTGGCGGCGTTGAAATTGATACAGTTAGTGATTATATAAATGCGGGAGCCATTGGTGTGGGACTTGGTTCGAATCTTGTTGATAAGACCTTAATTAAGGAAAATAGATTTGATGAATTGGCAACATTGGCAGAGAGCTTTGTGAAAAAAACCTGTTTATAAAGCTTTTTCCGATAATAAACAAGGGTATGATATCTGCTTAATTGCGTTCATACCCCTGTCTATATTATAAGAGTATTATAAACTTTAATTGGAAACTACTTAGCAAAATTATGTTTACCGATTTTTACTATTATAGGTCTTGACCATATCCATTTACTTGTGGCGGTTGAAGGATTATAGTAGTAAATACAACCATAGCTTGGATCCCAGCCGTTTATAGCATCCTTTGCTGCTTTGATGGAATCAGAGCTGGGAACAAGATTAATCTGACCGTCTCCTACAGCATCAAATGCACCTCGTTGGTATATAACTCCTGCTATGGTGTTAGGAAAGTTACTATTATTTACTCTGTTTAGAACAACAGCTCCTACAGCTACTTGTCCGACATAGGGTTCGCCTCTGGATTCTCCATGAATAAGATGTGCTAAAAGGTTTACATCATTACTGACGTTTACGCTATTGACAGGCAAGCCCAACGCTGAGAGGGTTTCGTTACCTGCAATACCGTCAACCTTAAGACCGTTCTTATACTGAAAACGTCGTACTGATTGATAGGTTTTATAACCATATATACCATCTACACTTCCATCATAGTATTTCCAAGACTTTAGTCTTTTTTGAATTTCAATTACTTCCTGTCCCCTGCTTCCATACTGAGAGATAGCAGCCTTGGTGTAAGTAAAGAAATCAGAAAATATACTGTCTGTTGTTATTCCTGTAATTATAAAAACAACAATAGATATTAGTAGTATGACCATAAGTTTTGTAGTTTTTTGCATAATTCTCTCTCCAACTATTTAGCATTTGTTAAAACGTTATGATAACAATAAAAAAGAATATATTAGATATATTCTTTAGCTTTATGTTTTGCGATATATTAAATTTTATTCATAAACTCTTAAACTTATTATCTAAGCTTTTTGAGTTGCTAGTTTTAAAAACGCTTGCTATTTATTCTCGCAAAATAGCATATAGCTCTACAGCAACGCTATATATTCATTATCTACCCATAAAGAATAAAACTGCTAATACAAGCAATAAGTAATAGTCAGTTTCACCTTCTGTAGCAATAAGTATAATTAAACCAATAATCAACAAATCATCAACTTCTAAAGCGAAATTAAAGCTTTTGGATAATGATCTTGATAAACTCATAAGATCCTTACTAAAAAAATTGTATCCTAAGTTGCTATTATTTATTGGCTTCTGATTGGGCAGTGGGATACTGTCTAACACTGAATTCATATTTGCCATTTAATAACTCCTTTAAATATTACTTTTTAGTATATGAACTAATTATTTTGGCTATTCCAGTTAGCTTTAATAAATTAATGCAGGTGCCGCAATACTGTTGTCGCTTTGAGCCTAGAAAAGGTCTTATTGCGTGTAAAAGCTCAATTCGTGTGTCAGAAGCGTTGTCAAGATTCTGTATAAGATGCTGTGCTTTACTAAGCATTTCTATACTATTCTGTAGATTTAAATTCGATAAATTTGACAGCGGGTTGTTGGTATTTGGGTTAGTGGATGTATTCAGGTTGCCTAGTAGATTACTAAGAGGGTTATCTCCCACAGGTTGTATCAATTCATTTGGAGAATTGCCTGCTATATTATCTGAATTGGTACTATTTTCCTGATGCAGATCAAGACCTGCTGTGTTAACTTCTTCACTATTGACTTCCGATGTTTTAGAAGGTATAAAGGAACGCAGGATAGTTTTTAGATTATCCTGTGCTGCAGGGTCATTTAGTATATCTGAAAGCTGCTTTAATTTATCATCTAAATTTATATTACTCATAATATCACCACTTAATATATATTCATAGTTATTTTATTTAATTCCAAATTTATTAAGAAGAAAACAAGGTTTTAAAGCTGTCGGCTATCTATGATAGTGTCGACAGCTTAACTTAGGGCTCTTACGTTTTCTTGTGAGGATTAAAGCATTTATTTTAATAATTCCTGTAGCTTTCTAAGTAGCATTTCACTATCCTTCTGTCCAAGTACTGAAATAATTTTTTGTATGTCTGAGTTTTGAAGCTTATTCTTAAGTGAATTCAGGTCAATATTCATGTTTTGTAGCTTTTCCTTATCATATTCATTCATTTTACTCATAACCTCTTGTGTATCTACTTTTGATAGCTTTTTTTTAAGCTCGTCAGTTGAATCATTTTTTAGCATATCCAATACTTTTTCCATTTTGTATTTAAACATTTTTGCATCCATTTTTTCAAACATAAAATCACTCCAATATTGCTAATACATTTATATTCTATGCACAATGTAGACACTTGGTTACACTAATTGGTTACTAGTAATTATTCAATCATTAACTCTTCTGAATTATCTATAAGCACTCAAGTGAAGCCTTGCGTTTCTTCTGTCGCAATTGAAACTGGTGCTCTTTTTCAGACTCACGCTTCTCACGAAAGCGAGTTTTATGCTCCAGTTTTCTTTGCTCTTGCTGAAGTTTTAATGCTTGCTGTGCCTTTGTACCTATTTGCCATCAAATTCACGCTCATAGATACCAACCCAATAAGGCTCATCAAATAATACGGTTAGCTTAGAAGTAGTCTTTTCCATGATAAATCCTCCTTAAAGGTTTCCTACAAAGAATGGACAACCAAGGAGGCAGGTTACTGACAGTTTGCACTGCGTCCGGACTACCAACTGGAACTGTGTTTTTATCTTTGTAAATTTATTTTAACTCTTTATCCTGTTAAAAGCAAGCTGTATAGCGTAACTATTCAGACTTCAACTTTTCTAATAAAGCTTTTAAGCACTTATGTGAAGCCTTGCTACATAAACCAATAAGTCTACAGCTTCTAAATTGCAAATTGCCCTAAAAAGCAAGTGGTGTTCGTAAACTCCCTAAAGGTCAGACATACGAACCACACTAAGCCTTTTAGG
>QKEK01000293.1 GCA_003251775.1 Clostridia bacterium
TCCTGACCCAATGGCTTTCCTCTTGAATGTACTTTTAAAACTGCCTCTCTACCCTTAATGTCAGGTAGACCTACCACTACTCTTCTGTCAAAACGCCCTGGTCTTAGCAAGGCAGGGTCTAAGATATCTGGTCTGTTTGTAGCCGCTAGAATTATTACTCCTTCGTTTACACCAAACCCATCCATCTCAACCAGTAGCTGATTAAGTGTCTGTTCTCTCTCATCGTGACCGCCACCTAAGCCTGCACCTCTATGTCTACCAACAGCGTCAATTTCATCTATAAAAATTATACAGGGTGCGTTCTTCTTTGCCTGTTCGAATAAATCTCTTACCCTTGAGGCACCAACCCCAACAAACATTTCTACGAAGTCAGAACCACTAATAGTAAAGAAAGGAACACCCGCTTCTCCAGAAACCGCTTTTGCCAGCAATGTTTTACCTGTTCCAGGAGGTCCTACTAGAAGTACCCCCTTTGGAATTCTTGCACCTAGCTCCACAAATTTCTTAGGCTGCTTTAAAAACTCCACTATCTCCTCTAGGTCTTCTTTCTCTTCATCAGCACCAGCTACGTCTCCAAACTTAACCTTCTGCTTGCTATCAGCACTGGTCATTTTTGCTCTACTTTTCCCAAAGGACATTACTCGGCTTCCTCCGCCGCCTCCTTGAGATTGTTGCAAAAAGAAAACCCAAAAAAGTATGAATATTACAATAAGCCCTAATGTGGGTAGCATAGTCAACCACCATGGTGCTTGTTGATCAGGCAGTATAGTAAACCCTCCAGGCAATTTACCCTCATTACTTGCGTTTATGACTATATCATGAAACCTCTCTACAGACGGAATATATAAACTGTATTTCTCAACAGATTTTTTATTACCATCCAACATATCATAGGTTACTTCGTTTGATTGCAAAACAATTGAGTTAACTCTACCTGCGTTAAGCTCCTCCAATAGCTCGGTATATTTCTTTGGAGCTGCTGTATTAGCTTTGGTATATAGAGTTATAATAACAAGGATAATTATAAATAGAATAATATAAAAGCTTATCCCTCTAATATATTTCAAATATTTTCCCTCCTAACACGTATTGCCGAATTTGATATATAATATTAACTTATATAATAATTCCTCAAAACATATTCATTAAACATATAAATATATACCTAATTCCCACTTTTATTCTAATATCTTAACATAAAAGCAGTTACTTAGCAAACAAAAATATCATTATTAAAACAAAATTAATGAAGTGTTTTCTCTATATTTCTTCTACTACAACCACTTCCTTAAGATTTCTATATTTCCCTGCATAATCAAGACCATACCCTACTACAAATTCATCGGGTATTTCCATTCCTTTATACTCTATAACTACATCTGTTTTTCGCCTTGCAGGCTTATTCAATGCAGTACATATTTTCACGCTTTTGCACCCTTTTGTACTAAAAAAATCCTTTAGATAGTTTAGGGTTACACCAGTATCTATCATATCCTCAACTATGAGTACATGCTTTCCTGTTACATCCGCATCGACATCTTTTATAATCTTTACAACCCCTGATGATTCTGTAGCATTCCCATAGCTTGAAACAGATATAAAGTCAATTTTTACAGGTATTGATATTTCTCTAGCAAGGTCAGCAAGAAAAATAAATCCTCCCTTTAACACACCCACCAAAACTAATTCCTTGCCCTCATAATCTCTTGAAATCTGTTCTGCCAGCTCCTTGACATTCTCTTTTAACCTTTCTTCACTAATTAAAACTTTATATTTCACCATAATATACTCCCCCAAGCTAAGCTCATTTATTTCATAATTATTATTTTATATTATCAAAATATTTAATCAAAAAAAGTATCTAAAACATATTTCACCTAAACAAATCAATTTTAATAACTTGTTTTAGTTAATTAAACAAATTTATAGTAAAATACACTCGATATGCAAAATGTTGTCGGTTTCATCAGTAACTCTGTAAGCTTCACCCGTTCTGTATCCTGGTATCCACACGACATTGTTACTACATGCTAATATAGGTGTTTTATCACGTTTCTCCCTTGGCACCTTATTATCTATAAAGAAATCCTTAAGCTTCTTAGAACCAGTGGCACCCTTAGGAAAAATCCTATCCCCCTCCTGTCGATATCTTACAACCAACTCCTTACCGATTTTATCATAATCTAATCTTTGGCAATAATCGGTCTGTTTTTGTTTTAATTTAACTTCAGAAGAATCCATGTTTTCTGTCTTTATTATTCTTGTTTTTATAATTATCTGCATTTTTTCAACATGCAAATCCCCTGGTATATCTATTGCTATAGCTTCATTACTTGAGTCATTTTTTTGTTTTGATTTATTTTTATCTTTAGCCTCAAATTTGCCCTTTTCATTATTTCCCTTACTTATATCCCCAAATATCAGATAATCATACTGAATAAATGCACACAAGTCTTTGGGAAGGGAAATCACCTTTCCTGTTTTTCTCTTCTCACATAATTCTATAATACTACTAATATGCTTATATTCAATCCCTTTTAGGTTACCACGCAGGTTTTTTATGGCTCTTCTTAAAACCTTTCTTTTTATAGCAATATGTAAAGGATTCAGTTTATTGATATCAAGCGTAATCTTCCATAATTCTTCCTTTATTGTACACTTATTATACTCACTAGCACAAACATTTTCTATATAGTCATTCTCTTCCTTGATTATTTCTGCTAATTGGATTATGCTCTTATTAATATTTTTGTTCAGATTACTTTGAATATAGGGTATTAATTCTAATCTTACTTTATTTCTGGTGTAATCAGTTTCTAGATTTGTAGAATCGGTTCTATATGAAAGTCCATTCAGCTTACAATACTCCTCTATTTCTGTTCTAGTAATGTCTAATAGCGGTCTGATTATATGGTTCTGAACGTATGCCATTCCTACTAAGCCTTCATTTCCCGAGCCTCTAATTATATTCATAAGTATTGTTTCTATCTGGTCATTCACATTATGTGCTACAGCAATCTTACATATAAAAGCTTCTGTAGCTACAGCACTTCTGAATGCCTCATAACGAATCTCCCTACCTGCTTCTTCTAGCGAAAGCCTTTTTTCATGTGCATATTTCTGCACTTCTTTTTTTTCAACTACACACTCTATACCCAGCCCACGAGACATTTCCTCTACAAATTGCTGATCTAGGTTAGCTTCTATACCTCTAAGCATATGGTTAACGTGAACCACCTTTAATGAGTAATTAAAGGTATCTCTCAAGCTATTGAGTACATGCAACAAGCATACAGAGTCTGCTCCCCCTGATACACCTACTACTAACTTGTCTCCCTCTTTAACCATTGAATGCCTTATTATGTTTGTCCTTACCTTGTCAAGTACAGTATTTCTATTATTCATGCTACTAAAACCTATTCTTTATCACAAATAAACTCCTTATCGAGCCAAATTCCCGAATTTAGTATACTCTCCCATCCAAGCCAGCTTTACCTTGCCTGTAGAGCCTGCTCTATGCTTAGCAATAATAACTTCTGCTATGTTTTTTTCTTCACTTTCTTCATTATAGTAATCGTCTCTATATAGAAATATTACTATATCAGCATCCTGCTCTATGGCTCCTGACTCTCTTAGATCACTTAATATAGGTCTGTGATCTGCTCTTTGCTCTGGAGCACGACTTAACTGTGAAAGAGTCAAAACCGGCACGTTTAATTCCTTTGCCATTATTTTCAATGATCTAGATATTTCTGATATCTCTTGTTGTCTACTGTCACTTTTCCCTCTACCGTTCATGAGCTGAAGGTAATCTATTATAACCATACCTAGACCTTTTTCTAGCTTTAACCTTCGACATTTTGAGCGTATCTCCATTATTGAATTAGATGCGTTATCGTCTATATAAATTGGAGCGTCTGTCATTACACTTGTTGCCATGGCTAGCTTCTGCCAGTCGGTATCCTCAAGCTTACCTGTCCTTAGCTTATGACTGTCTACCATTGCCTCGCAGGCTAGAAGTCTGTTAACTAACTGCTCCTTTGACATTTCAAGGCTAAACACTGCTACAGGAACCTTTTTTTTAACCGCAGCATGCTGTGCAATGTTTAGCACAAATGCTGTCTTTCCCATCGCTGGTCTAGCGGCTATTAATACTAGGTCAGATTTTTGAAAGCCTGACAGCATAATATCCAAATCAGTAAATCCACTTTCAACCCCAGTTATCTGTCCATGGTTGTTATATAGTGTTTCGAGTTGCTCAAAGGACGCAATTAAAACATCCTTTATGATTGAAAAACCACTTGTATTACGCTCCTCCATTATATCAAAGATAGCTTTCTCTGCTTTATCCAGTATTAGCTCAACCTCTTCAGCCGCCTGATAGCTAATATTTGCAATTTCATCTCCTGCCTTAATTAGCTTTCTTAGTAAGGATTTTTCTTCAACAATTTTTGCATAATAAGTAGCATTTGCTGTAGTAGGAACATGTGCAGCTATATCTGATAGGTATGAAATACCCCCTACTTTTTCAAGTGAGCCTCTTGACTCAAGCCTTGCCTTTATTGTAATTAAATCCACAGGCTCATTCATCTCAAAGATATCTAAGATTGCTTCAAATATTTCCTTATGACTCTCTCTATAAAAATCTCCACTTTTAACTACTTCTGTAACATTTGATATTACATCCTTATCCAACAGCATTGCACCTAGAACTGATTGTTCAGCCTCTAAGCTTTGCGGTGGAATTCTATTTAATACAGATAAATCCATATTCTCCCCCGATGCTTCCCCTTATATAAGCAACTAACAAATTTAACCTGATTTTATTGTGCTAATTAACAAGGTTCATAAGCTGTCAAAAATGCATGATAGTATATCGACAGCTTAGATTTTCTTGTTTCTATTTTATTCCTGCTCAACTGTTACTGTTATTTTTGCAGTTACACCTACATGTACCTTTATTTCTACTTCTATTTTCCCTAGTGCCTTTATAGGATCTGGTAATAAAATTTTCTTTTTATCTACATCAATCTTGTTTTCCTTTTTAAGTGCATCAGATATATCCTTTGCTGTTACTGACCCAAAAAGCTTACCATTTTCTCCTGCTTTTATTTTAAAGGTTAAGCTAATCTTATCAAGCTTGTCCGCTAAAGACTTTGCCTGCTCTAACTCTCTTTGCTTTTTATTCGCTGCCGCCTTGTTTTTTTCCTTCATATCATTTAGGCTGGTAGCTGTAGCTTCTACAGCAAATCCCTTTGGTATCAAAAAGTTTCTTGCATAGCCATCATTGACCTTTACGGTAGTATCCTTTTTACCTACGTTTTTTACATCCTGTAATAATATAACTTGCATTAAATCACCTCATTTAGCTTCACTCCTGTACCTGGCAAGCCTGGACAGGTCCCCATAATACTTTTCAATTTCGTTCTCATTAATTATACTTAATTTAACCTTTTTTTGTATTTCATTATCTATTATATCATAATCTAACCCCAAACGTCGGGCTAAAATGTAAGAAATTAAAATAATATTTGATAATGTTTCTTTGTAGGCGTCCCTTACCTCCTGATCAGGACATTCTAGTAAAGAGCTGAATAGCACTGATATCTCGCTTAGCATCTCGCTCTTTAGAATTTCGATAGTCTTAATCCCTCGTGTAATATCATATCCATTTTCCACCTTCATATTAACCCTCCATACCTGCGGCACAAATAACGCCTGTAAGCGGTTCCCCACCCATTCGGTTGGCGATTAATCAAGCTTTAAATTAATTTTTTATCAAAAATGAAGCTTGATTAACGCTTACATATTAATGTTCAATATCGTGCATAATTGCCGTAGCAAACAAATATCTCACTTTTAAATAAGCGAAATGAATAGTACATATATTGCACATGGTAAGCATATTACATATTATAGCAGGTTACAAGTAGATATGGCTTTATTTCCCATCATTTTCTCAATTATTCTTTCATAGCTACAAATTAAATATGGGTTTGACGATTTAAGCCTATAGAGACTCTCTCTATAGGCTTAAATTATTAAAACTCTTTTATTAAACAACTAAACTCCTCCTGTAAGCTGTTTGCTAGTTAGAGGAGCTTAATGAGATAAACACTTACATGCTATCTGCATTAATCAGTTGAATATGGCAATAAAGCTACATGACGAGCTCTTTTTATGGCAATGGTTAACTGTCTCTGATGCTTAGCACAGTTTCCTGATATTCTTCTTGGTAATATCTTACCTCTTTCTGATAAGAATTTCTTAAGTTTACCAGGCTCTTTATAATCAATGTCTGTTACTTTATCTGCACAAAAAGCACAAACCTTCCTTCTAGCTCTTCTTACGCCACCTCTGCCACCTTTAAATCCAGCCTTATCAGACCTTTCTTTTCTTGGTGCTGCCATTCTTAAATTCCTCCCTTCTTCTAATAATTTATATTAGAACGGTAAATCGTCTTCGTCATCTAAGGCATAAAAACCATCTCCACTACTTGGCACCTGTGCTGGTGCTGGTGATGAAGACACTGTCCCTGGTATTGGATAGTTATAAGCAGTATTTGCGTTATATCCATCTTCACGCTTTGAATCTGCAAAATAACAACTATCAGCAATAACCTCTGTTATATAATGCCTTTTTCCTTCTTGATCATCCCATGTCCTATTTTCTATTCGCCCTTCAACAAGAACTCTAAGTCCTTTACTGAAATACTTTGAACAAAATTCTGCCTGTTTACTCCATGCAATGATGTTGAAAAAATCTGTTTTTCTCTCTTCGCCTTGTCTGGAAAACCTTCTGTCAACAGCTATTGTGAAAGATGCCACAGGTGTATTATTATTAGCAGTAAATCTCATTTCAGGGTCCTTCGTAAGCCGACCCATCAAAAATACCTTGTTCATTGTATCACCTACTTTTCTATTTTGACTACTAAGTACTTCATTACTCCTTCAGTAATCTTGTAGATTCTCTCGAGCTCCTTTGGAAATTCTGGTTGTGCTGAAAAGGTAGCATAAACATAGTAAGCGTCCTTTTGCTTATCTACTTCATACGCCATCCTTTTCTTGCCCCACTCATCAAAGGATTCAAGCTCTGACTGTTCAGATTTTTCAATTAATTCTTTGAATTTTGCGACTACTTCTACTGTTTTTTCTTCTTCAAGTCTTGGATCTAGTAAGAAAATTGTCTCATATTTTTTCACGACTAACTTCACCTCCTTTTGGCCTAAACGGTTCTGCAACCGCTGTGCAGAACAAGGATTAATAACACATTGGAACAAAAAAATAATTTAATGCTCCAAAAACTATATGAATTTTTCACACAAGCTTCATGATATCACAGATAATCTTTTAATGCAAGTCTTTTTTTGTAAATTCCATATTATGGTTACACCACAATGGTAACTATTCAGACAATAATCTTTATATATATTTTACTGTTGCTTTTAAGCACTTAAGTGAAGACTTGAGGCATATAAAATAAGTTGTACAGCTTCTAGTTGTTAATTGCCCTAAAAGGCTTAGTGTGGTTCGTATGTCTGACCTTTAGGGAGTTTACGAA
>QKEK01000064.1 GCA_003251775.1 Clostridia bacterium
TATTGCGTTGTTGTATGTTTATACGCTATATTGCCTCGTTTTGAATAAATATACACAAATACTCCATTTGTTGAGTACGTAACAACGCAAAAGCTTAATACTCAATATTATTATAATTTAAGCAACAGTATGTTATAATACAATGTGAACACTAAGCTATCAAAAATATCGATAGTTAAGAAAATTGTTATATAAAAAATGAAAAAGGTAGATTTTATGAAAGTACTTATATACTCAGAAGGTTTGAAATACATATATATGTCTGGTTTAGGCAGAGCAATAAAGCATCAAATGAAAGCGTTAGAATTAAATAATATAGATTATACATGTGACCCAAAGGACTCGTATGATATTATACATATAAATACGACTGGATTGAATTCATATAGGCTGGCAAAGAAAGCTAAAAAGCAAGGAAAAAAGGTTGTTTACCATGCACACTCAACTGAAGAGGATTTTAAAAATTCCTTTGTTTTTTCAACCGCATTATCACCCTTGTTTAAAAAATGGATTATTTTACTTTACAATACAGCTGATCATATAGTTACACCAACCCCCTATTCTAAGAAGCTACTTGAAAGCTATGGAATTAGTATTCCTATAAGCAGTGTGTCAAATGGTATAAATCTTGACTCTTTCAAAAATAATCAAGCACACGCTGAGCTTTTCCGAAAAAAATATGGGTTTAGCAAGACTGATAAGATTGTTTTAGCTGTAGGACTATATTTTGAAAGAAAAGGAATTCTTGATTTTGTTGAGCTCGCTAAGCGTATGCCAGAGTATCAATTTGTATGGTGTGGTTATACCAATCCGTTGCTAATACCAAGAAAAATTAAGAGGGTGCTAAATAATCATCCAGATAATGTACACTTTCTTGGTTATCTTGAGGGAGACATGATAAAAGGAGCTTTTTCTGCTACTGATGTATTTGTTATGCTTTCATATGAGGAAACTGAGGGAATTGTCGTATTAGAAGCACTTGCTTCTAAGCAGAATGTAATTGTAAGAGATATAGATGTATATAATCCATGGCTAGTAGACAAAATTAATTGTTATAAGGCAACAAATAATAATGAATTTGAGGCGATAATCAAGAGGATTATTCATAAGGAAGCTGATGATCTTACTGGATCTGGCTATCAGATTGTACAGGAGCGTTCATTATTAAAAATAGGGAAAGAGCTTAAATCGGTGTATACCAGTTTATTAGGTAATAAAAATGATAACTAACAAAAGAAATTTATATATTTTAGTTTTAGCAAGCTTACTAGTCTTATATTTTTCCTTAAAGGATGAGTTTTTTCAGGTGCTTAAAAACATATTTAACACTCAACCATTATGGTTATCTATGGGTATAGTTTGTATTCTAATCTACTTGCTGTTAGAAGCCATAACGATGCATATTATGATTAAGGAATTTGTTTCTGACTTTAAGTTTCGGGATACAATAAAGCTTATACTATCGACGCAGTTTTTTAATGGAGTAACACCTTTTGCTACGGGAGGACAGCCCTTTCAAATATATATTCTAACTAGAAGTGGGCTAAGCATATCAAGTGCTACTAGTGCTTGCTTGCAAAACTTTATTGTATACCAATGTGTGCTTGTTACATTCGGCTTCATAACACTAGCCCTACAAAATAATATCCTTATTCAAACTGCTGGAATTATAAATCTAAAGGTAATCGTTTTTGTTGGCTTTTTTGTTAATGCCTTCGTAATACTAGGTCTGTTTTTAATCACATATTCTACTAGGTTTAATAGATTTATAACTCTCAATATATTAAATTTTTTGCATAAAATTAGGCTGATTAAAAATATAGAATTACATAGAAAAAAACTGACAGATATTATTACTGAATTTCACCATGACGCAGGCATACTGAAAAGGAATCCAAATATTCTTTTGCCTGCTATTGCATTAAACATACTTAAACTTATTGTTTTTTATTCAATTGCATTTTTCATTTCAAAGAGTCTGTTTATAGACCATATTTCCTTATATACTGCGATTATATCAACTGCCTCTGTTATGCTTATTACATCAATCATACCAATACCTGGAGCAACAATGGGAGCAGAGTTCAGCTTTATAATATTTTTCAGTAGTTACATTACAGGGCATCAAGCAAAGTCAATGATGCTACTATGGCGTTTTATTACTTATTATATTGGTCTTATAATTGGTGCTATAGTATTTGCCTTCGCCTATAAGGAAAAAAAAGCTCCAGATTAATCCCAATTGAAGTCCTCAGGTTTTTTTATCACTGGATTTGGATTTCCTCCTTCATCTTCACCTAGAGGTATAATTTTTATGACTCTTTTTTGGTATATGTCATGTTCACAAACTCCTCTTTGTCCAGCATAATTGTCATCAGTAATATGGTAGGAAAGCAAGGCTCTTCTTCCCTCTTGATCCCATTCAATAAGATTAACATTAAGATCAGGTCTTTCATTTTTACCGATTGAATAGCCTAGTTGCTTTTGATGCTCAACCAAGTATGCCAAAATATCAGGAGTATAATGAGTAAAATCCTGTATATTAATAAATGAAACATTACTCCATGTCATTCCAGACATGCTTACACTCAATAGCATATCGTCAGGAGACCATGTAAGTCCAGTAATATTGGTGAATACTCCCTTATATGAGTATAAGCAATCGTTATCTACGTCTAATAAATATAACGTTCCACTGTTATATTTAAGCTCGTAAAAATCAGTAAATGCAATATATTTACTATTATTAGATATTATAAATCTTTCGTCATCATATGCTTTTGAAAACACCGATGAAACAAATTCCGCAGCTTTTGCGATTGAAGGGTCGTTATCATTATGCAATTTACTCGCGTTTTGTATTATTATTTCTCTCATTTCCTGATTGCTATTATAATAGTCTAGCATTTTATAACACGAAAATAATCTAACACCTAAATCCGCACTGTTCAAGCCCTCGATATATAACGTAAACAAATCAATCTCATTGGGACTATTCATTAAGAGCTGAATTTGCTTGTTCTCACTCACTTTTTCATATACATTATCCTGTATATCTTTGCTTTTATCAATGTTAGGCTCAGCACTTTCCTTCAAATCTTTTTCTAGCAGGTTTAAGAATTGGAACTCATATGTTTCATTTATTTTAAACTGATATAACGAGTCTTTGTAGCCTTTAATAATCAGCCAGTTATTACAACCGATTTGACGCTTTCCTAAAAAAATATTATAGTCGCTGGACTTCCAGCACACTCCAGTAACGTCCTCAATTTCAGCATACTTTATTGCATCATAGAGCAGTTGAGCCGTTTTCTTATTATTTATATATAAGCCCCTTTGGAAGCTTCCGTTATTATCAAGATTCAAGGGAGAACCAAGTCCGACAAAAAAATCGCTATCATATTCAGATAGTCTCGACATCTCTTCTTTAATCTCCTCTGAAAATTCAGCTCTAACCTTATTAAATATTGAAAAATATTTATTATACACATATATTACAGATAGCAATATAATAAAGCTAACTACAATTAATACCACAGTTTTTTTGTTTATATTTCTCTCACTCAATATTCTCATTTAGCTTACCACCTTTAATTTCTTACTCTAGCTTCTTACTTTAGCTTACCACCTTTAACTTCCTTATTTAGCTTACCACCTTTAACTTCCTTATTTAACTTATCACCTTTAACTTCCTTATTAATTAATTGTAATACTACTCTATACATCAAAACTTATTTCAGCCTTACTTACCCTTTTGAATAATTTTCTTTATTGGTTTATATATTAATAATAGTAGTAAAAATACAATAGTTATAGGCACAAGTAGCCAAACCTTAGCTAAAAATTGAGCTAAAGGATCGGAAGCTGTAGTATATATTGCTGTTGGTCCATCTGCTCCACCAATAATAGCTATAGCACCAGTCTCATTCTTGGCAAAATTAATTAATTTCATTACACGCAAAATTTGAAATATGTATACCACTGAAACAATAATTATTGAAGTAATTATAGAAAACAAAGCGTGCTTCTTAAAACTCCAAGTTTTCATTTTCCACCTCCACAAAAATAATCTTTTATTCTAGCTATCTGAAACTCCCTATACAATTTGACACCTTTTGTATCCTGACACGCCTCAATAAGTCTATCAATATTATAAATGTATCGAGATACAAGCTCATGCCCCAAATCCCTTAAGGGTATTAATACAAATGCCCTTTCAAGCATTCTTGGATGCGGGATTTCAAGCTCTGGCTCATTAACCCTAGCCGTACCATACAAAAGAATATCAATATCTATAGTCCTTGGTCCCCAATGAATATCCCTTTTTCTGTCCAACTCATTTTCTATACATTGTAGCTTTTTTAACAGCCCTTTTGGGTCATAGCTTGTATTTATATATGCTACCATATTTAAGAATTTTTCTTGCTCTTTATACCCAACTGGCTCAGTTTCATAAATGGATGAGACCTTCATTACCCTTATTCCTGCATCGCTATCCATTTTTTCAATCGCTGTCCTTAAAAAAAGCTCTCTATTCCCGATGTTAGAGCCAACCGCAACAAATACATCTATCATCTACCTCTTGTTACCTCCACACTCATATAGTCAAACATGCCATCTATGGGTGCCTGTGGCTTTTTTACGGTTACAGTAATCAAGCATATATTACTATACTCCAACAATACTTTTGAGCAAATACTCTCCGCTAGCTTTTCAATTAATTGAAATTTATTACTAAGAACTATTTCACTAACCCTTTCATATATCATTGCATAATTTATTGTATCATTAATATTATCAGAATTACCTGCCTTAGATAAATCCAGATTGAGTATAATATCTACTATAAAATCCTGTCCATTAACTCTTTCTTCAGGTAGCACTCCATGGTATGCAAAAAACTTCATACCCTTTAAAACAATTTTATCCAAAACCATAACTCTCCTTAAAAAGCTTTATACTGCTACATTTTTTACAAGCACACTAAACCATATTTCTTTAACTAATATAAGTATACTGCATTGTTGTATATTTCACTCTATTCAATTAGCTTCAAAGGCTTAAACCCAAGATAGTCCGCCGATACTAATTTAAACTCAACACCTTCAATATCTCCTTGTATCGCACCCGCTATACTGTGAGCGTGCAAATGGCCATAAATACACATATTAACACCGTATTCCTTCATCAAGCAAACAAAATCAGAGTTTTTCTTTTGTGGTGTAAAGGGAGGAAAATGCAAAGCAACAATAATCTTCGTTATCCTTTGTCCCATACTTTCATTTTGCAAATCTTTCGTTTTAATGCTCTTTGCACATTTTAAAGACAGCTCTAAACGCTGTAGCTCCCTTTTATATATTTTCATGTCATCAGGCCCAAACCCATCCTCTCCTGGACTTTTCCACCCTCTTGTTCCACATATAATACTGTTCCCGACTGAAAAACAATTATTGTGCAAAAACTCTATTGTCTTAAAATTGTACTGTTCCCTAAAAGCATCGAGTTTATTTACTGAGCTCCACCAATAATCATGGTTTCCTTTGGATATAATTTTTCTCCCTGGCAATGCTTCTATAAACTCAAAATCCTTTTGAGCTACATCAAGATATGTTGCCCAAGATATATCACCAGGTATCAACACAGTGTCTTGTGAGGTTATAGTCAAATGCCATTGTTCTTCTATTCGTAGCATATAATCAGTCCAGCTTGGACCAAATATATCCATTGGCTTATCAATACTTTTCGCTAAATGTAAATCTGATATGGCAAATATACTCATTTCATTTCCTCTCAAACCAGTTTTCCATTATCATCTGTTGACACCCAAAGCTCTTCTCTTTTTTCTATAAAAGCTCTGGCGTTAGTAAGCTCAACAATACTTTTACAAAACCTATCTATATTTAAAAGTTCTATAAGTATAGTATAGCTCACCTGCTCATTATATACTGTATCCTTTATTAAATAATCATTACTAAGTAAATAGTTTGATATCTTACCGCTTAAATGATAATCCACATTAACAGTTATAGCTCGATAAGGCTTTTTAAAAACTATTTTTGCATTATGAATCCCCTCTGCTGCACTTTTGCTATATGATCTTACTAAACCACCCGCTCCAAGTAGAGTTCCACCAAAATACCTTGTAACAACCACAACAGCATTTTGTATCTCTGTACGCTTTATTATTTCTAGTATTGGAAGCCCTGCTGTACCTGAAGGCTCACCATCATCACTGTACCTTTGCACTAAGGTGTCTGACAATATACTATAGGCATAGCAGTTATGTGTTGCATCCCAGTATTTAGCTCTAATTTCGTTAATAAACTGTATTGCTTTAGCTTCTTCTTCTACTGGCATAACAGAGGAAATGAATCGGGACTTTTTTTCTTCATACTCACTAACCCCTAAATTTAACACTGTCTTATATGAATTCAAATCAAAAGCCCGCCTTTCATTAATAGTAAACTTTTTTTAACTATTACTTATTTACTTAGTATTCATTATATCTATGTATGTTTTCAATCATAACAACTCTAAATAGCGTATAAATATACAATACCGCATTATACTTATAGTGTATAAGTATACAACAACGCAATATACTCAGTACACTTCCCTTGTTCAACTTACTGCTTTATAGTATACTATAAAGCAATAAAGTTATCAATATTGGAACAAAAGGTGGAATACCAATGACTAATGTATCTGTAATTAAATGCCCTAATTATACCGAGGCTGAAGTGATAAAAGCTATTACTGCCTCACTTGAGCCTATGGGAGGTATTCAGGCTTTCGTAAAGCCTGGTATGAAGGTTACCGTTAAACCAAATCTTCTTATGAGAAAAAAACCATCAGATGTAGCTACTACACACCCAGCAATTGTTAAAACAGTTATTCGTCTTGTTCAAGATGCTGGAGGAATAGTAACAATAGCCGAAAGTCCTGGCGGTCCCTATATTAAACAGCTACTAAAGTCTGTTTATTCTGGAACTGGAATAGAGCAGGTAGCAAACGAGACTGGTGCTATTCTTAACTATGATTTAAGGCTTGAAAAGGTTACAATTGAAAACGGCATATACCTTAAAAATATAAACATTCTAAAGCCCATAGCTGATGCAGATCTTGTAATAAACATACCCAAGCTAAAAAGTCATATGATGATGGTATATACTGGTGCAGTTAAGAACATGTTTGGTGCGATAGCTGGCACTGTTAAGGCTGATTATCACCTAAGAATGTCAGACTATGATAATTTTTCAAATGCCCTGATAGATATTTTTTTATCAACTAAAACATCACTAAATATAATGGACGCAGTAGAATCCATGGAGGGGCATGGTCCCAGTGCAGGAACTGTGAATAAAACTGGGCTTATACTAGCATCGGAAAATGCCTTTGCTTTGGATTATACTGCAGCCTGTATAACTAATCTGGATTATACTAAGGTGCCAGTGTTATTCCATTCTGAAAAAAGAGGCTTGCTTAACAAACAAGATATAAAACATTGGGGTGAAGAAATTGAAGGTGTTAGGGTATCTAGCTTTGATTATCCC
>QKEK01000079.1 GCA_003251775.1 Clostridia bacterium
GTCATGCTGGGATGCTAATGTAGATAGAGTAAAAGTATATTACGCCCATCCATATAGTTCATGGGAGAGAGGAACAAATGAAAATATAAACAAACTAATAAGACGATTTATACCAAAGGGAGCTGATATAGGGGATTATACAGACGAAGAAATAGAAAGAACAGCGTATTGGATAAACAATTACCCTAGAAAAATTTTTAATTATAAAAGTTCAAATGATATGAGAAATATAGCATAGAGTAGAGTAAAATCAAACTGAAGAAAAGAAAAAGGTAGAAATTAATTGGGACGCTGTCCCAAACCCTGTCAGGGGAAATAACATTCCCCCTGAACCCCCGCATATTTGGGGCCAGCCCCAAACCCTGTCCTCGCCGGAAGGCAGGCGTGCGTACATACGCACGCAAGGTAAAAGGATATAGAGATACGAGATGTAAAGGGTCTACGGCTACGCCTACGATGAACTTCGTTGACACTCCGCCCTTGACATCTCCCCACTGAAGTGAACAATGGGATATTACCATATAAATACACGGCATTTAATATTGCAATTTATATACATAATATGCCATAAAAAAATACTTGATATTAATAAAATTCTGTGTTAAAATATACTTCGAGTCTATTTAGGGCTCATTATATTAAGAGTTTTATTATATTTATATATAGTATAAATAGGCGAAAGAAGGTGAAATGAATGAAAGAAGGAATTCATCCAAATTATGAAAAGGCTACAGTAAAGTGTGCATGTGGAGAGACTTTTGAAACAGGGTCAACAAAGTCAGATATACACGTTGAAATTTGTTCAAAATGTCATCCTTTTTATACAGGTAAGCAGAAGCTTGTAGACACTGGTGGTCGTGTTGATAGGTTTAAGAAGAAATTTGGACTTGCTGACTAAAAGTAGGCTAATAACTGAATTAAAAGAAATCAAAGGGACTGCATAAGAGTGCGGTTCTTTTTATTATTTAAATATCAAGGTTTTTATTTGTACCCAATCTTTGATAATATTTAAAAAGAGAGTTCTTATTGTATAAACAACAAGGTTCTTAAGTTGTCAGCGATCTTTAATAGCGTCGACAACTTAGGGTTCATATTTTTACATGAGCTTAATTACAGCCATGGTAAAATCGTCAACTAAAGTGCAGAAATCCACGTGGTTAGAAATAAATATCGATAAAGCCTTTAATATATCTGAGGATAAGCTATTCTCTTTATTTATTCTATTTACTGCTTCTATATGCTCGACATTTGATGAATCCAGAAGATCAGAGACAAGAAGGCCATCGGTATAAAAAAAGACAGAATCCCCTTTTGTAAGGAAGGTTACGGTATCCTTGTACTCAGGGAAGTCTAACCAGTTGCTAATAGGTATATTAGATGAGCACAAGAACTCAAGCCCCTCATCCTTTATTATAAACGGAGTGGCATTATGACCAGCAGAGCAGAAGCGTAATTCTCCCGTTTCAATATTAATTATACAGTGAAATAAGGTTATGTAAAAATCCATATCAAATTTACTGTTATTGAAGCATATGTACAAATCATTTATAGTCTTGGCAGGAGAAAGAAGGCTCCTATTAATAGATGACTTTAGAAAAACAGTAAGCATAGCAGCAGAAACCCCATGCCCTGATACATCTGCTATGTAAAAACCTACGTGTTTATCATCAATGCTATATATTTCTAAAAAATCTCCACCTAAAAAATCACACGGGATATATTTATAATGAAAATCAATTCCTTTAATATCTACATTAATGGGTAAAATACTATGCTGTAACCGCTTCGCCATATCTAAATCCTTCTTCAAACGGTTTCCCTGCCTAGTAATCTGTAAATCCTGAATTTTACCATAGGTAAGGTCTCTGATAACCTCTACAACGTAATTTACTTCGTTATCCTCATCAAATATAGGGGAGCAAAGAACAGAATAGATATTGCCACCAACAATCTTTTCCGCCTGGTGGGTGTTATGGTCCTGAAAAACTCGACAAGAAACACAATCCTTACACTTTGTTTCTAGACCTAGCATTTCAAAACACTTTTTATTTTCTAGCATATCTGTATGTAAGCTTTGTTCAAAAGATCTATTCAAAAAAATTACATTATTTTCTCTATCTATGACCCTTACCCAATCATACATGCCATCTAATATATCCAGAACAAATTTGTAGTTTTTAGCAGTAGATGGGCTTTTGCCTGAGAACATTATATAACCTCTTTCAAGCTTTTTGCGTTGTTACATATTTATGCAATATTACACTCAATAAGTGCAGTTTTTATATGTATTTATTCAAAACAACGCAAAATAGCGTATAAATATACAACAACGCAATTTGCTTTCTTTCAAAATTAATCGCAAATCTATGATATCAAAAGTATACTAAAATGGCAACAGTTTTCGACAATTTATGAATAGTAAGTTTTACCTAAATACATAGTATAAATACAGGTGCATTAAAAAAAGTATTAGTTTTTTTAATAAAAAAAAACTTTAATAGTATAAATATTAGTATATCGCTAATAATTATAAATAAGAACCTTGTTATTTGCACAATAAGAAGCTTACAGCTAGTATTAGTTAAATAAGCAAAATAAAGTGACATAATAACATTTCGATAAGTAAAGTAAAGGAAAGGATATTTATATGACAGAGGCAGTATACATAGATAGCAATAAAACAAACTCTCTTATTAGGCTAATAAACATTCTTGAGGAGCTTTTCTCTAAGGCAAAGAATAAAGGCTACCAAGAGATTGTATTGTTATGTATTGGAACAGACCGCTCAACAGGAGACAGTTTGGGACCCCTAATTGGTTATAAGCTACACAGCAAATATGATGAGTACATTACAGTATATGGAACCTTAGAGAGTCCGGTTCATGCACAAAATTTAGCAGAGATAGTAAAGAATATTAAAGCAGAGAGAAAAAATCCTTACATAGTAGCAATAGATGCCTCTCTGGGGATAATGGAGCATATCGGATATATAACTGTTGGAGAGGGTTCAATAAAGCCAGGAGCTGGAGTGAAGAAGAATTTAGACTCTGTAGGAGACATGTATATAACTGGTATAGTCAATTTTTCTGGGTTTATGGACTTTCTGGTTTTACAAAATACACGACTTGATGTTGTTATGAAAATGGCTGACCTAATTTCTTCAGCTATCAAATATGTATCATGGAAGCTCCACCGTGAGGAAGTGGTACGTACACAGCACAATGAGCTACACAGTGAATATATGCTAAATTGAGCATAGCTTTACCTGAGTATACTGAAAGATGTAAAGAACGACGTGTTTTAGTGTAATTATATAAAATAAGCATAAATCTCATATACCAAAGAGCTTCTTAAATTTGCCCACGAAACCAGAGTTTTTTTCAGTAGAATTTTGCTTAATGCCTACCTCCTCCTCTGCTATAGCTGTAATACACTTGGCAGCGTCTGATTGAGGGTAGGCTAGGATTAATGGGATTTGCTGTTTGAGTGATTTACTCATTAGCTTTTCCTCCATAATGTAGGCAATAGGTACCATTGAATAGTTTAAAAAGTTTCTTACAACACCAGTTACCCTGTGAAGCACCTCCTTGCCCTCCTGAGGCGTCTCACATTTGTTTGCTATAAGCTTAAGCTTTACCTTAGTATCGTTTTCTAAGATAACCTTTATAATCGAATAGGCATCGGTAATTGCATGAGGCTCTGGTGTAGTTACTACAATGGTTTCATCAGCGGCATAAATAAAATTAGTAACGTTTGTAGAAAGGCCAGCTCCAGTGTCAATAAAAACATAATCAAAATTTCTATCAAGATAATCAAAACCGTCTGTTATTCTTGCAAACTGAGACTGGGTAAGATTTGCAAGTGATTGTATTCCGCTTCCGCCTGCTACTATCCTGATACCTCCAGGTGCTTCCACCATGATATCCTTGAGTGACATATCACCACTAATTACATCTATTATATTATATTTTGTGCTGGTTTTCAGAAGCACATCAACATTAGCCATTCCAAGATCAGCATCTATAAGACAGACCTTTTTTCCAAGCCTTGCAAGAGCTATAGAGTAATTAATAACGAAGCTAGTTTTGCCCACACCACCTTTACCGCTTGTTACTGTAACGAATTTGCAGTAGGTGTCCTGAGGGACAGTATCTTCAGAGACATTACGTCTGTAATTTGGTAGCTTCACAGTAACCGAATGTCTCTGAACATCTCTATCAATAACCTCTGTAGTGAAGGACACAACACCATCACTGGTAAATAATCTAAGATTTAATACAAATCCAATATTTAATGGCACATGAAGCCCTTTAAAATACGGAGTAGAAATCTCAAGTGTACTATTGTTTACCTTCAAGACAGAGGATTCGTAAATGTTCTTATAAAAAATAGAATTAGTAGTTAATTGTATGCTTTGCCCCTCAAGTATTTTATGATTTTCCATATAGCATATCTCCTCGGTAGCATATTTATCTTTTGAATATAGTTTTGCATGAAGATGTAACAATGCAAAACTTATAACAGTATTTTCTCATACACTACCTATATCGGTCAGATATTGTCGAAGCTTAACAAAAACAAAACAACTTATAGTGAACATATTGCGTTGTTATATATTTACGCTTTTTGCGTTGATTTGAATAAATATACGCAAATACTGCCCTTTTTAAGTATGGCAATGTATAAATATGTAGCAACGCAAAAAGCTTTATTGTTAAGCAGTTAAGCTGTGGCACGCTTAGCTCTCCTGCTCCTACTTGAGAGACTATCAAAAACAGAGTAAATTACTGGTATAATAACCAAGGTTGTAAAGGTTGACAGCAACAATCCCCCTATTACTGAAATAGCCATGGGAGCCATAATATCAGTACCCTCTCCAAGCCCAAAAGACATTGGAACTAGAGCAAGAACAGTGGTTAGCATGGTCATCAGAATGGGTCGAAGCCTGGTTGGACCTGCCTCCAAAATAGCCTCATCACGAGAGTAGCCTCTACCCCTAAGCTGATTTATATAGTCTACAAGGACGATTGCATTGTTAACAACAATACCTACAAGCATCAGCAAGCCTATCAACGCTGGCATACTGATTGGATTTCCTGTTATAACAAGTGCCAAAATAGCTCCAGTTATTGAAAGAGGTATAGAAAACATAATGGTAAATGGATGAAGTAAGGATTCAAATTGTGCAGCTAACACCATATATACTAGTAGGATAGCTGCAACTATAGCCAAAAGCAAGCTGTTAAAGGTCTCCATTAAATCCTTCATTTCACCACCAATACTATAAGTATAGCCGTTTGGCATATTGTATGCCTCAAGCTTTTTTGCAATCTGGTCATTTGCAGTTTTAGTGTCTATCCCAAAAAGCTCAGCTTCTATTGAAATAATACGCTTATTATTTTCCCTATTAATGCTAGCAGGAGCCTTTTTAATAACTACTGTTCCTACGTCTCCAAGGGTAACACTTCCACCAGTTTGTACTGGAATGCTGACATTACTAATGTCCTTCATATATTCAACCCTTGAGGGATCATATAAGACTCTGACATCTATTTCAGTACCGTCAATTTTATAGGTAGTTGCTATCTTACCAGTTACAGCGTTTTGTAGGGTACCGGCGATGGTCTGCATACTCAGCCCATATACTGATGCTTTGTTTCTATCAATATATATTTGTGCCTCCATAATTCCCTCGCTCAAAGAGCTTGCAACCTCTCTGGTTCCCTCAACGCCTTCAACGATAGCTATAAAATCATCAGAGATTTTTTGTAGAATCTCATACTCATTACCAGAAACCAGAATTGAAACTGGCTTTCCTACTGGCATAGACATTTCACTTGCCTGATATGACAATTCAGCACCTACAACCTTATTATTAAGCCTTGCTCTTACCTCATCCATAATCTCTTTTACTGCTTTGCTTCTCTCTTTTCTTGAGCCAACATCAACAGTAATGGTAGAGGAATTTCCTGCCGAACCACTCATTATTGCCCTATTGTTAATAGAATTTTGTACAGTTACATAAATATTCTTGGTTTCAGAGAGCTTATTAACCTCTGCTGTTATTTGATCGACCACCTCAAAGGTTTTCTCCACTGCTGTTCCTTGTGGAACCGATACATTTATAACAAAGGAGCCTTCTTCTGCTGATGGCATTAACTCCATTCCATTCATTCCACCTAGTACAAGTGTAATAATAAACACTAGAATTGCAATCAAAAGGGTTGTTTTTCTTTTACGTATACTCCAGCCAAGTATTTTCCTGTATAGTACATCAATCCTGTCCAAAGCATTACCCCATGCATCCAATATCCTAGTTGAAGCCTTTTTCTTTGCACCCTCAACACGTTTTTCAAGCTTTAGTAGCTTTGATGCCATCATGGGTACTACAGTTAATGCTACGATTAAAGAAGCCAGCAAAGAAAAGGTAATGGTAAGAGACATATCCCTGAACATTGAAACCATCATACCTTCAACGAAAACCAGTGGTAAGAATACAGCAATAGTGGTAAAGGTAGATGCAATAACTGCTATACCAACCTCCTTGACTCCCACATATGCCGCCTCTGCTCTACTTAGACCATCCTCTCTATGCCTAAATATGTTTTCCAAAACCACAATAGAGTTATCAACAAGCATACCTATGCCCATTGTAAGACCACCTAGTGAAACTATGTTTAGCGATAAATCAAAGAAATACATAAATACAAACGAGAAGATTATTGAGACAGGTATCGCCGTTCCTATAATTATTGTACTTCTAAAGTTCCTTAGAAAAACATATAAAATAAGAAGGGCAAAAACAGCTCCTAATAATGCCGAGTTAACCACAGAATCAACGGAGTCCTGTATCGTCTTGGAATTATCCAGTAATATACGGAAATCTATATCAGGAAAGTCCTTCTCAAGAGTACTAAGCTCTTCCTTTATTTTCTTTGAAACCTCAACAGTATTTGCTGTAGATTGCTTTTCTATGCTTAGTGAAATACTAGGAGTTCCATTAATATACGCATAGGAGCTCATTTCCTTATAGTCTTTAGTAATATGTGCAATATCTCTTAAGTACACTGTACCCATTGCTGTTTGTATAGGCAGATTTTCTATTTCATCAATGCTTTTGAATTCTCCTACGGCTCTAACCTGAAGGGTTTGATTACCATAGTCCGCGGTACCCACTGGCAAATTAAGATTCTCTATTCTCAAAAGCTGTGCAATCTGGGCTGTAGAGATACCAAACCCATTCATTTTTTCTGGTAGCATGGTTATCTTAATTTCCTCTTCCATAGCACCATATGCTGTTACTGATGCTACGCCTGAAATTCTTTCAATTCGATTAATTATGCTATTATCTATGATTTGCTTTAATTCAACCAAATCATAATCGCCAGTTAAGCCTATTTCCATAATTGCCTGTGCATTAGGGTCTATTTTAAATACTGTTGGAGAGGAGACTCCATCTGGAAGCATGGGTTTTATTAAATCAATCTTTTCTCTTACATCCAATGCAGCCATATCCATATCTGTATTGTCGACAAACTCCAAAACTACTGTAGACTGTTCGCTTGACGATATTGAGGAAACCTTCTTGATGTTACTAACAGTTCCCATTATCTGCTCAAGTGGTTTGGTAACTAGTGATTCAATTTCACTTGGACCTGCACCATCATAGGTTGTCGTTACTATTGCATAGGGTATATTCATCTGTGGAAACAAATCCAGAGGTAGTCTGGTATATGATACAATACCTATAACTACTACTATGAGCATAAACATTATAGTGGTTATTGGTCTTGAAATTGCAACCTTAGAAAACTTCATTTGAGTCACCTCCTATAGTGAGTGATTATTCTACTATTATTCTCTAAATAATTTTGTCCGTCTACTATAACCTTGTCACCTACAGATAAACCCTCTACTATCTCTATGTGTGTACCGTTATCTATTCCAGTCTTAACAGCAACTCTTTTTGCAACGGCTTCTATTAAAGAACTTGTTTGAGAGCTATCACCATCTGAACCACTACTATTATTCTGTACAGAAGACGCTTCTGCTATATATACAAATTGACCGTCAGAATCAGAAAGCACGGCATTTATAGGCACAGATAAGACATCTTTTCTACTATCAACCTTGAAGCTGATTTCAGCAAACATACCAGCCTTAAATAGCTGTTGCGAATTAATTAACTGAATTTTTGTAAGATAGGAGGAGGTTCTATCATCTGCAGCAGGACTAACAGCATAGACTTCACCCTCAAACGGCTT
>QKEK01000091.1 GCA_003251775.1 Clostridia bacterium
TTCGTAAACTCCCTAAAGGTCAGACATACGAACCACACTAAGCCTTTTAGGGCAATTAACAACTAGAAGCTGTACAACTTATTTTATATGCCTCAAGTCTTCACTTAAGTGCTTAAAAGCAACAGTAAAATATATATAAAGATTGTTGTCTGAATAGTTACCATATTTAGGTCATATATAGACCTCAAACAAAAGGAAAAGTAGAAGTAGTCAGTTTTAATTTCATTCATCTTTGTGTTATAAAATATACATAATTCAAGGTTCTGATGCCAAAGATATAGATAAATATATACGTAGCAGATATGGTCAGAGCTTGAACATAAAGAAATAGAGTATAGCTAGCATGGCATCAAGCAACGTTTAGGAGAGGTTATAATGGAAGCTAATAGCGAATTATTTAACGAATTTAATAGTCATCTTATGGATAATCATAAGCCCTCTGAATATTTTAACAGTATGTCAAAAAAAGATTTCTTTAAAAAGGACTACCCTTTTACCTTATTATACAAGCTTATCAAAACAGAGCAATCCAAAGAACACCATCCCGAAGGTAGTGTATGGAATCATACCATGCTGGTAGTCGACAATGCTGCTAAGGCAAGGGATAAAAGCAGTCATCCGCAGGTATTAATGTGGGGAGCATTACTGCATGATATAGGAAAAGCCCCCACTACAAAAATTAGAAACGGTAGAATTACGTCATATGACCATGACAAGGTTGGTGAAGAATTGAGCAAGGAATTCCTTTCCCAATTCACTAATGACATGGACTTTATTGACAGCGTTTCTAAGCTGGTTAGATGGCATATGCAACTACTATTTGTAACCAAGAAGCTCCCCTTTGCAGATATTAAATCCATGCTAAAGGATGTCCCTGTTAATGAGATTGCACTTCTCTCCTTTTGCGATAGAACTGGCAGAGGTCATATAACAAAAGAGATGATTGCACAGGAAGCAAAAGAAATTGACAGATTTATTGAGCTATGTAGCCTTGAAAATTACCCTTAATCTGCTTCCATACATCAAGATATATAGCCTTATCCACATTTTCATCATAATCAGGTATGTTGCCAAGCCTCCATATAGATACCCCTCTTAGTCCAAACATTTTAGCTAGATTAAGCTTAGCCTGCACACTCCTTGAATCCTCATACCAAAGCACATTATCTGTTTCATCACTACTATTATGAAAGGTGATATATGGATTTTGATTGATGTTTGAATAATTCATGTCAACATCAGTATATAGCTTATTTTTTATGGTTGTGTATTCAGGTAAATACGGATACTGATTTATTACCTTTCCATCTTTTATTTTCCATTGAGCAGAATCAAATGATATTTGAAGCATTATTTTATTAATATCCTGTACCCCGTTCTGCTTATCAGTTATATACTTTAATGCGTAATATATGTCCTCCAATGGGGTTAGTGGAGTTATAGTATAGCCACTCTCCATCTCTGCCTCAGTAAGCTTTTTTGAATTATAGTCATGTGCCATTAGTATAACCTTATCAGCAACCGCTCCTATCGTTTTAAAATCATAGCCGTCGTAATATACTGAGCCTGGCTTCATTCTAGGATGAACAGCTATGTACAGCTTTTTATTCAATGGCTCTAATTCTTGCTTTAATTCTAATAAAAAATCATTTAACCCAGACCTTGACTTATCTCCCTTTAGTAATTCAAAATCAATTGTAATTCCATCAAAAGCATCAATACTAGAATTATCACCGATTTTTTCCTTACTAATACGAGATATTATACTCTCAATAACCTGCTTTCGAATTTTAGCCTCTGTTACAATTAGTTCTGACAGCAACATACTATTCTCTTGATTTTGAAGCTTTATGCTACTATCATCATCTATATTATTTATATTTTCTTCCTTAACGGTAACCATTAGTAGTCTAGTTAAATTGTTGTTATTAGCTAGCTCCAATGGCTGAGAATAATCCTGTGGAAATGCGTATTCATTCTGGTTTTTGTTGGTGGTGTTAAGGACAACGTTCATATTTTCACTATCATATTCAAGCCTTGCCCATCCAAAGCTTACAGAATTTAAATCATAAAGCATATTCCTTTGACTATATGAGCTTATAGCATAAAATCCATGAAGTTCATTAAATGACTGCTGCAGACGGTCATACATTTGTATCATAATAACTGCTGCCTGCTCTCTTGTAGCTGTATTATCAGGGTTAAACTTATTACCACCACTACCACTTATCATACCGAAATCCTTTGCTATTGATATATAACCTACATTTTTATTAACATCCACAAATGGTGGAGTTATTTTACTAAGCTGTTGTGCCAGTTGGTCATACCCCAATGTCCGTACAAGCATTATTGCCATTTCTTCACGGGTAATAGGCTTATTAGGCTCAAACACATCCTTTTGCTTAACTATAACCTTGTTTGCAAGAGCTGTTTCTATAGAAGCATAATACCATTTGCTTTTATCAAGGTTATCATCAAAGCTCCCTTTTTCAGGTGTAACCATCTCCCATTTCATAAGCTTAACCAAAAATGCTACAAACTCGCCCTTGTTAATTGTTTTCCCTAAACCGAAGTTATTGTCGCCAATACCATCGGTAATACTTAACGAACGCAAGCTATGTACAAACTTATCTGCCCAGTGCCCCTCTGGTATATCACTAAAGCGTTTAACAGTAGTTCCCTCTCCAAGAACTAATTTATGCGGCAAAGTCATAAGACTAAAAAAACTAAATAATACAACAAAAATACTAACAATACATCTTTTTTTAAACACCTATATCTCCTCCAGATTTACATTTTTTATACGACAGTAATTCAAGCTTTTGGGTTGTTATATATTTACACAAAATCATAATTAATTTTAGTAGTATTTAGCTATTGGGGATTTTAAAAAACAACGTGCTCTCTTTATTCTCAGCATAGTTTATATTATCCCGAGGACTTAACTACTTCTATTAACATAATACCATTCCCCTCTAAATCATTCTAACATAATTATAAAAGTTTGGATAGTAATAAAAATACATTTATTCAATTTAATCGTAGTGCAATCATTTAAAAGGCATAAATCATAAGACTATTACTCACATAAAGATAAATACTTGATTTTATAATTTTGTATTCAATAGTTATTGAATTATCATAGAAATATATTATTGACGCTATGTATTATTTGTATTATAATTTATAATACAAATAATACATAGTAGAGGGTGATTATATGATAATTAAGCTTGACATGTCCAGTAGTATTCCAATTTATGAGCAGCTCCGAAACCAGATTGTTCTGGGTATAGGGAGGGGAGATTTAAAAATTGGTCAAGGTCTTCCAACAGTTCGCCAGATGGCTGAAGATATAGGAGTTAATACCATGACAGTATCAAAAGCCTATTCTATTCTTAAGAATGAAGGTTATATAGAAATAGATCGCCGACACGGTGCAAAAGTAAAACCTAAGCTAGACAACAGTCAAAAATTTAAAGAATATGTTGAAAATGAGCTATCACTACTTATTACCGAGTCAAGGCTTAAGGGGATTAGCTTTAATGATTTTTTAAATATGAGTAATAGTATATTTATCGCTATGAAGGGACTACGTACACTAGGAGGTGAAATACAATGATGGCATTAATATTTCTATTCTGTTCAATAGTTGTAGCCTTATCAATATTAGCACATAACCAAACAGCAGTAAAGCCTAATAAGAATACACTAATGGGCGTAACAATACCGAATACTTTTTTAAATGATACTCTAGTTAATAGAATAGTAACAAAATATAAAAAAACAAGCGTGATTTATGTTATTGTTTCAGTCACATGTTTTACTCCAATTCTATTCCTTTCAGCCTATCCCTCACTTGTCATAATATCTACCTTTGTATGGTGTGGAGCCTTTGTTTTAATCAATAACTTTATCTATTCAAAATATGCATACCAATTATTTGAAGTTAAAAAATCAAATAATTGGATAACAGGCTATAAAAACATAATAAGCATAGATACAGAAGTATCACGCATGAAGCAAACCATGCCAGTATCATGGCTTTGGTTTATTCCAGCTATTATAGCAGGTGTAATGCCGTTGACACTTTTTTTAACTAGAAGCACTCAAAAAACACTGTATATAAGCTTTTTTATAGTACCAATATTGTTGATTGTATTATTATTATACTTATATAAATTAACCGTATCACAAAGAGTTATTGCTTATAGTGAAAATACAGAAATTAACCTTGCATCAAATTACCTTCACAAAAGGCTATGGTCAATATGCTGGGTTATATCTGCTTCAATAGAAGGCTTGGTTTCAGTTATAAGCCTGTATTTAATCAAAAATACAAATGCAATATCGCTGTTGATAGGATTATCAATTCTTTCCGCTTTGATTATCAGTGTAATAATTATCTATACACAAAACAAAATCAGAGAAAAACAAAATCGTATACTTGATTCAGACAATACTCCTATTTACATAGATGAAGATGAGTACTGGTTAAAGGGATATTATTATAATCCATACGATATGAGAACAATGGTTGAAAAGCGTATTGGCTACGGCTTTACTATTAATATGGCTACATTTAAAGGAAAACTGTTGGCATCTGGTTTGTTTGGTGGAATAGCTATATTAATACTAGGATTATCATTCGTTTTTATAAGTCTTGATTTTTCTCACTTCGAGCTAACAAGTGAAGGAGAGACACTCAAAATAGACGCTCCATTTTATGGGTATAGCTTCAGTAAAAATGACATTAAAGAAATCAAAAAGATAAATTACATACCCAGCGGTGTCAAAACTAATGGTGCGGGAACAAGCAAGTATATGCTGGGAAATTACAATATTGACGGATATGGAAGTTCTAAGCTATATGTAAACAAAAACACCTTACCAGTTTTAGTAATTAAATTGAAAGAAATTTATGTTTTCATAAACGGTAAAACGACTCAGGAGACTGATAAGTATTATGAAATTTTAGTTCAAAAGCAGTAAGGTATATAGCAAATACAAAATACAGCTATATCACATCATCAGTCTCAAAGCCCCATACCTCAAATTCACATATTCTAGCACAAAAATCCTGTTCCCCCGGATTTGTAATATGAAGCTTAAAATATCTGTACGTACATGTGCTTATTTCGTGAATTGTTATAGGCTTATCATTACCAGTCGTTGAGGATAATAAAGCCCAATCTGACATATCATTACTACCGTATATATCAAAATCAACTATGTTAAAGTGGCTACTTCCCTCATGTTTTTTAACGATTTTTACAGCTTTTCTGGGCTGTTCTAAATCAACAATAAGCCAATGTGTTTTTTCGAGGCTATCCGAATGCCATATATCCGTCGTCCAATTTTGATATCTACCGTTTAACGCTTGACTTGCTACACAAACAGTATTTCCCCATTTTAGCTCACTATCAGCAAATGCGTGTTTTCCTAATGCAAAATTCACAAATTTAGATTTCTCATAATTCTTATTAGACAATAACACTATATAATGCATTAGCTTATTATTCATGGATTGAATTTCAGATATTATGTTGTCTTTTTCACTTTCATCCATTACTTTATGTTTCAATGCATAAATATGAAGTTGTGATAAAGCATTATTTCTAAATTCTAAATACTCCTCTATAAAGTAATTAAAATCAATGATATCATTATCATTCTTATCAATATTCTCAAATGCAAGCTTAATGCATTTGAAAAATGCTTGTAAATTGCCATAATAATTATTTCAATAGGAAACTATATTATCAACAGTTTCTTCAAAGTTACTATTATAATTATTTATGACCTCAGATAACATGTCAGTATTAAAATTAAAATTGCTTATGAAATCCATTACTAAATCATTATAGGTTTTAGTATTAGAATTAGGTTTATCAGTCTTCTCAATCCTATAAATTACATTTAAAAGTGGACAAGAAATATCTACTGATTTTTTAACAAAGCTAATCAATCCTTTGCTACTATTGATCTTGTATGGTACAATTGATAACTCAAGCCTACTTAAAGCGTTACTTCGAATCTCAAAAAAATCTGACACTTCACTCCAATTGCAATAAACACTTAAATAAAAACAATAATAAAAGTAATTGTTATAATCAAATGATCCAGCAGCTCCTGCAATTGGTATGTCAACACAATTGATTTGTGCATACTTAAAGCCATTAAAATAGTTGTCAATTTTTATCAATTCTGTCATTGAGTTTTCTCCTCTCTATTTAGGGTACTTGTGATAAATTACTTCTACTCAGAATAAATGTTACGAAATTGCTCAAATTGCTTCCACAAACCTCTTAAGCTCCTCAAGCATTAACAATTCCTTTTCCTTAATCCTCTCAAACAGTCTCTTATACTTTTTATCAAGCACAAATTCTTTGTTTAAGTACCTGCTATTTAAATATAAATTCAGATTCTTCCATTCATCGTGACTATATTCTAATACACGAATTAAAAAAGATAACTCTTGCCCACTATCCTGTGCTATCTCTTGTAAGGTATAAATTAGTATTTTCCTTGCAGAAATAACTACGTTTATTTTCCAAATAAAATAATCTTTAAACTTTTTGAATATATCCTTTCGTGAATTTTCATCTAGTCGCATAACCTCCTTATCACACATATCAATAAAGTGTTCAAGTGCTTCTATACCATAAATGACCTTACGGTTTTCTTCATTTATAATTGGTGATTTGTAGTAGCTAGTAATTGTTTCTTTTATTGTACTTATAGCACTATCGTATGATTCATTCTTACCAAGAGCTTCAGGATACAATACTATTAATCTAACAGTATAGTCAAAAGCGGACTCCATATCTTTTTTATCTACAACACCAATACTTTTATTTCCTTCAAGATGTATGAAGCTTTCAGTTTTTATTGAAAAAGGACTATCAACATAAAACAACCTTTTTTCATCATAACCTACCACTAAGAATGGATGTATAAGCTCAGGATTTTCAAGCACAACGTCATAAGATACAAAGCTACTTGAGAATGGTACTCTTTGCTTTACTGCTTGAACCAACACAAAACAGCCTTTGTCTAAAAGCTCTTCCAACTGTTTAAACACTTCCTTGCCTTTACCCTCGTACACCGTATACCCTACTCCTGGTACATTGTATGCATTATTAACCAAATCTGTATGTAATTCGTATATGTATCCGTCATCATCTATCTCTATTTTGGGTGATAGATTCTCCGCAAAATACCCTTTTAAGCTCATTGAATTTCCGAATACCTCCCTAAGAAACATGTAAATAAACTGTGGTACGCATTCCAAAGATACTATAAAGTCATTTAGCTTACCATCCTCTTTATAAAAGTATGACTTTTTAATATTTGCCATCATATTGGAGGATAATTCCACTTCCGTCAATGGTAAATATTTCACTTCTTTAACCTCATTTTTTTCAACTTTCACCTTCTTACTTAAACTCTCAG
>QKEK01000008.1 GCA_003251775.1 Clostridia bacterium
TCTAGTTGTTAATTGCCCTAAAAGGCTTAGTGTGGTTCGTATGTCTGACCTTTAGGGAGTTTACGAACACCACTTGCTTTTTAGGGCAATTTGCAATTTAGAAGCTGTAGACTTATTGGTTTATGTAGCAAGGCTTCACATAAGCGTTTAAAAGCTTTTTTAGAAAATTTGAGGTCTGAATAGTTACATACAATATACTCGATTTAATAAAAGCTGTAAAGGGGTTGATATAATGATAATACGAGATGCTACTGAATTAGATTTACCAGGAATAGCAAAAGTAAAAGTAGATACTTGGCGTACTGCTTATAAAGGGCTGATATCTGATGAAATACTTAATAATCTGGACTATGAACAGCAGGCAATACAGTTTACCAAATTACTACCTAAGGATAATAGTAATATTTTAATAGTAGCTGAAGAAAAAGGTATAATTGGCTTCTCTTCTGGAGGTGAAGAAAGAGAAAAGAAGTATGGGTTTGAATGCGAAGTTTATGCTATCTATGTCTTGAAGGAGCATCAGAATAAAGGGATAGGAAAGCAGTTATTTAGGGAATCACTGAAAAGACTTTCTAAATCAGGATATAAATCAGTTCTTGTGTGGGTTTTGGAGGGTAACCCTTACCGAAGGTTTTATGAGGCTTTAGGTGGAGAGCTAGTAGATCGAAAGCCTCTTGATAATACTGAGCTTTTTTTAGTGGCTTATGGGTGGAAAGATATAAGCAAGATTCTTGAAAAGCGTGTCTAGTTGGTGGAATTATGGTTAATCAATTAGAGGAATATAAGTGGAAGCTACGTATAATATTTATAGCACCAGAATTTCAAGGTAAGGGAATTGCTCAGAAGGCTATTAGACTCATGGAAGACATTCATTTAGACATTACTGAATGGGTATTAGAAACCCCACATGACCTTTTTGTGAACCACCATATATATGAAAAGGCTGGATATATCAGGACAAATGAGATAACACCTGTTAATGAAAAATTGGCATTAGTGCATTATAGAAAGAGAGATTATAGGTCAGCTTATATAATGAATCATGTTCAAAGAACATTAAGCTCAAAGTCTCTAATGATATTATTGATACAATAGTTATATCCTAACATTTTATTATCTCTTATAACTGGTAATTTGAGTGTTTTTTCTATTAGATATGTCGGTAATATTAGCTAGAATTTATATGTATTAGTAAAATTATACAATATAAATTTGTGCTTTAAGAAAGGAATGTACATAACAATGAAGAATCAAGCTGAATATAATATTAAAACATTTCCTGCTAGCAGGATTGGTACATTTGACATCGGTGCTATAAGTAAGATGAAGCATCATATAAAAGCTTTGTTTGAGCTGGATGTTACAAATGCAAGAAGTCTTATTAAAGCCCAAAAAAAACTGAAACAAAGGATATCATTTAATGCATGGCTTATAAAGTGTATCAGTACTGTAGTTGAGGCATGCCCAGAGCTTCATGGTATAAGAAAAGGAAAGAATAAAATCGTTCTTTATGATGATGTTGATATTTCAATAATGATAGAACGAGAGGTCGAGGGTGCAAAGGTACCATTACCATATATCATAAGAAAAGCCAACAAAAAAAGTATAACAGATATTCAAGCTGAAATTAGGTCTGCTCAGAGCCAAACCATAAATGATAAAGGTGACTATGTTTTGGGTGAAAAGAAAAACGAATTTATTATGAAGCTTTATTATTACATGCCGAGTTTTATAAGAAGAGCTATTTGGAAACATATCATTAATAGTCCTTCATTGACAAAGAAGAATATGGGGACAGTTATCATTACCTCGGTTGGCATGGCTGGTAAGATTAACGGATGGGTTCTTCCTACAAGCGTGCATCCACTAGCTTTTGCTGTAGGCTCAATAATCAAAAAGCCCGGTGTAGTTGACGGAAAAATTGAAGTTCGTGAATACTTATACATGACAGTATCGGTTGACCATGATGTGATTGACGGAGCACCCGCTGTACGTGCACTTGCAAGGTTGACTAATCTAATTGAAAAGGGCTATGGTTTGGAATAGGAATTCATGGTATAATAAGTAGATAACTAAAGTGGTTTAATAAGTTAATAGTACAAAAAGAAAGAAATGGGTGTAAATATGTAGGGGTTATTTGTGCCGTAGAGATGGGGGAGTTAGTATGAATAATTGGTTTTTTAATGAGCTAAATCATTGTGGGGTAGACTATTCTAATAAAAAGCAAGCTGAGGATTATGATAATCAGCATCAAAAATTTAGAGATTATGAGAAGGAATTTGCTGATATGATAAATTTTCTTTCTCTGAGTAATACAAAGGAATTGTCTCTTCTTGATTTGGGCTGCGGAACAGGTGCTATTGCTATATATGCATCAAAGCTTTTTAAAAAAATTTATGCGGTAGATATATCAGAAGCAATGATAAACCAAGCGAAAAGAAAAGCTGTTAACGAAGAAATTGACAACATAGAATTTGTAAATGCTGGCTTCTTAAGCTATGAGCATAGCTCAGAGAAAGTAGACATAATTATGACAAAAGCTGCATTACACCATTTGCCGGATTTTTGGAAGCAGATAGCCCTTTTGAAAATGAATAAAATGCTTAAAATGGGAGGTATCTTATATATTTCTGATGTTATTTATCATTTTGAACCAATAGAGTATACTGAAAGAATTAATACATGGATATCACATTTTGAAAGCATAGCAGGCTCTAAGTTTAAGGCAGAGATTGAAACTCATATTAGAGATGAGTATAGTACATTTAATTGGATTATTGAAGATATGTTAAAAAGAGCAGGCTTTTCCTTTAAAAAAAGTAGAACGAATGATGGATTTCTTACTGAGCACTATTGTATAAAGACAGAAGAGAAATTTTAATAAGAACCCTAAGCTGTCGACGCTATCGGAGATAGCGGACAGCTTAAGAACCTTGTTGTTTGCACAATAAGAACCCTGAATTTAGTCGACGCTATCGGAGATAGCGGACAGCTTAAGAACCTTGTTGTTTGCACTTCGTTCCTGTAATTAGATTATTTTAGATAAAATTCACATTTATTTTCTTTAAATTTACAATTTCTTATTGTATCCGTAACAATAATTTGGTACAATTATATGCAACCTACCATATTTATTAGAAAACTAGAGGATTAATTAAAATTTAACGAAAGAAGGGGTAATTTTATGTCAAATAATTCATCATTATCAGTAAATGCACATGTTACATTTCTTGGAGCGGATTTAATCGGTGTATTTGAATCAGGGAGCAAAGCAGATACTACAGGAGGAAAACAAGCTACAGTTACCGAAACAAAACTTTTGGTAATGCCGACAGATGCAGAAAATAACGGTATTAAGCTTACAGAGGCAATTTCTCAAATAAATTCTTTAGTAGACAGCTTTTCTCCATCTAAAATAGAGGGAGGTTCTCTTAAGCCAGAAGATGTTAAGGCTAAAATGGAGCAGTTTGGATTGAAGATATTTGAGAATATCGGAATAAATTTAAAACAAGTATTCTTGTATCAGGACACTAAGAAAACAGTAGTTGATGGAGAACAACCCAAGGTAGACAAGTCTATGGAGTATGCAATTAATGTCGAGATAACAGATGTATTAACCTTACCAGATGACTTCAAGCTGTTTGATATTAAGTCAATTGGTCTTGCTGTGTGGAATACTCAAAACAAAAAGGTTTTAGAGCGTATGAGCATTGCTAATATAGATACCTTGCTCGCTTCTATGTAAGGAAGAGATTTGCAAGGCTATCTAAGATAGTGAGCAATGTATGAATCTTTTTGTTTTCACAATAAGAACCCTAAGTTGTCTATGCTATCATAGCTGGATTATAACATAAAAAACTTGTTATTTACATAAAAAGAGTAGCATTATAGCTACTCTTAAGCTTAATTGAGTATATAGCGTTGTTGTATTCTTATATGCTATTTTGCGTTAATATACGTAAATGCTGACCTTGTTGAGTATGGTTATGTATAAATATATAACAATGCAACAAGCTTTATTAGTAATAGAGTTGAGGTGGAGTTGTTGTCAGATAAGAACCCAGAGGTGTTGAAAAGTAATGTTTCCATGTGTGGAAAATTCACTATAAAGGAAGCATTATTTAGTATGTGCTTTGCCATGAGGGAAGATAAGGAAAAGCAGACTAATGACCTTATAATTATGGGAGAGTGGATTAATGAAAATCATATTCGTTTTCAATTGCAGGATCTTGCAGATGCTGATTTTTTCAAACTAAAACTACCTGATTTCCTAAATTTGAGCTTTGATATCGATAAGGTTATACTGTCGTATTCAAGCTTGAACAATAAAATTCAGTGTGAGGTTGATACAAATGGGTACTCGAAGCTGTATATTGGAACGGATTTAAAGAATAATGTTAGAGAGTATTACATTGGCTACCAATCAGAAAAAATCTATAAATTTAAGACCCTACCTATCATAGGCGGAATGCTTTCTGGAGACGATGGAATAGGTCTTAAAAAAATGCAATTCGATTATATAAATGGCTGTGTAAAAACTGAATTAGAAATATTGCTTGCTCTAAGTATAGGTAATATAGATATTAGTATGGACTTTGGACAAGAAAATAATGAAAATCAAGTACTATTTTCTTCAGATACAGGATTACCGTCAGAAAAACAAGCAGAGCTACTAGCATCAGGATTGTTGCAGAGTGCATCTAAGCCTCTAAAAGAAGAGCAAGTTGATAATAAGCCAATGGTTAAATGGTTTGATATTAATAAATCGCTTAAAAATTTGAGCTTCAAGAGACTAGGTATCGAGTTAGATAAAACACAAGTCAAGGTGTATTTGTCGGCTGGCTTTACTTTCGCAATATTGGAAGTCGATTTCTATGATCTGTACATATCAATTCCACTTATGCAAAGCTCATCAGTGTCGTTTGGCTTATACGGCTTAAGTGTCACGCTTAATAAGCCTCCTTTTCTGATTTCTGGAGGACTATTAAGAATTCCTGACCCACAGAGGTACGGAGCTAAGGATCTCTATAATGGAGAGATTATGCTTAAGCTTTCAAAGCTAGGATTTGTAGCACTTGGCTCATATGGAGAAATGGAAAGTGGAGATACAACCTTCTTTATGTATTTGATGGTTTCATACCCAATTGGCGGTCCACCATATTTTTTTGTAAATGGGTTTGCTCTGGGGTTTGGTATTAATCGTTCCTTGAGCTTACCGGATATTAAGAATGTTCCTAAATTTCCATTTGTTGCGGCAGTGCTAGGTATTGATGGGGGGCTTTCAAAGGATACAAGTCCTCAGAAGGCACTTGAAGAGTTAAGTGACTGGGTATTTCCTTCAACTGGTTCGTATTTTTTTACAGCAGGAATAAAGTTCTTATCCTTCGGAGTAATTCAAAGCTTTGCACTGGCTACTGTAGAATTTGGAGACAAGCTTAGAATTAGCCTACTTGGTATTTCATCAGTGGCACTTCCTGTAAATATTAAGGAGGAAATCTCGCCAATAGCATATGCCCAGCTTGCGATAGAAGCAGTATTTGACCTTGATGCAGGGGTTATAATGGTGCTTGGAGCTTTAACAGATGAATCCTATATCCTTGACAAGAGGTGTCACTTAACAGGAGGCTTTGGATTTTGCTTATGGTTCAAAGGAGAGTATAAGGGTGACTTTGTAGTGACTATTGGAGGCTGTCATCATCCTGACTTTAAGAATAAGCATTATCCTGAGCTAGACCCTGTAGGTATAAACTGGAGAATAAGTGACAATATAAAGCTGGTGGGGGGTGCATATTTTGCTTTGACTCCTTCCTGTATGATGGCAGGGGTAGGAATGGAGTTAACTTATCAATCTGGCAAATTGAAGGCCTGGCTAAAGGGAGATGCCAGTCTATTATTGATGTGGAAGCCTTTTAAGTATGATGTTAGTATACATGTATCACTTGGAGCATCATATACAGTAAAGCTTTTATTCATACATAAAACCTTTAAGCTGGAAATAGGTGCTGGACTACACATATGTGGACCTGATTTCTCAGGTGAGGTAAGCATTCACTGGTTCATTATTTCCTTTAAAATAAGGTTTGGCTCAAGAAAGAGTACAGACGATACAATAAAGTGGAACGAATTTTCTGATAGCTTTGTTCCAAAACCGGATAGCAAGGAAGAAGCACCAAAATGTTTGCTAAATAATGCAAATGATAATGGCACACCAGCCTGTAAGCTTCAGATTACTAGTGGATTAAAACGAAGTATTACTCTTAGGGACGGAAGTAAATGCAATATTGTAAGCACTGAGGGCTTCTCGTTAAATGCTATGAGTGCACTACCGTGTACAAAGCTTGTATTGAACGGTGTGGAGCAGGAAGCTAAAACGGTAAATCTGGGAGTAGTACCTATGGGTATTACGGATTTTAGAACCCAATTACGGGTTAATTTTAATGCAGCTACAGCTAATCAAAAAGACGGGGTAAAGTGTGCTTCCTTTGAAGATAATTTATTAGAAAATGGTAGTCAGGCATTTTTATCTAACCCTGTCACTGAAAATGTAGCTACAGCTTTGTATAGCACAAAAAGTCCTGATATAAATGATGATGTAATTAAGGATGCACTATCAGGCATGGAAATATCAATAAGGGATAATCCAAGTACGTTTATTTTGCCTGCTTGCGATAAACATTACGAAATGGCTGATTTGATGCAGTCAGAGATAATTAATGTTGATGGTCTCGAATGGAGGAAAATAACCTTAAAAAAGGCTGAGGACTATTCTAAATCTGATGCGATAGAGGAAATAAAAAGAACACTTATAAATAACTCGAAAAGGGAGAGTACTTTGAATGAGTTATCAGCTTTGTTTAAGACAAAAAAAGATATAGTTATTAATCAAATAGGTTTAAGACCTGAGCTGTTTTTAAATGCAAGCCCAATACTAGCTACCACTGGAGCAGTTAATCAGGATTTGTAAGGTTATGCTATGGTAACGTATATATGAATACTACCTATTGATTAGATTGTTGAGAAAGTAGAAAGCAAATGAGTTGAAAGGACAATATATATGGAGAAAACTGTACAATTTTCGACGTCTGCAAAGCCTTTGATTCGAAGTGGAATTTATAATGTAAATGTAAGTCAGGTGCTTGAACCTGATTGTAAAGTAGAAGGCTTTAAAGTGGAAGAAGGAAGCATAAAAATAGCCTTTGCTAGTGACCAGATTTCAATGAATAAGAGTGAGGTTTATTCTGTTTATCCTCCTGAGAACAGTGTTGGAGATTTTACCTGTTGTCTTCCACATGTGGTATTCCATCGATCGCAAGACATTACCATGGGAAAAGCAATTAAAAACAACTGCTGGGGTGGATTTCACTGAATTGCCATATATAGCTTTGTTAGTGGTATCAGACAAGGAGGGCGTTGAAGAAAAAGCAGTGTCCTACGCTGAGTCAAAAAACACCTCTGTGAATGTATATAGACCAGAGATAGATGATGAATTGATTAGTGATGACCAAGCTTGCACAGTAGTAGAGATACCTATAAAGCTATGGGTTGACATACTGCCGTATGCGGAGGATTTGCCATATATAGCTCATACAAAGTGTATTGATTTAGATAATAAGGTAACTGATAGTGAGGTAAAAGGCGAGTGGTTTTCCTGTATAATCTCTAATCGTTATCCGGATGCCTTGGAAATGGGACAAAAGAACCTTAAGCATACTGTCTATTTAGTTTCACTTG
>QKEK01000272.1 GCA_003251775.1 Clostridia bacterium
GCCTCTTTAGTCTTAAACTGTTCTAGTAAAAGCTCCGCATTTTCAAAGGCAAGCACCTCGTACCCTTCCTTTTCAAGATAATTCTTAATAAGATTTCTTATATTATCTTCATCATCAGCTATATATATCAACCTCTTATCCATATACCCTCCCTTAACACTTGGCAAATATTGTTTTAATAGCCTCATTAATCTTTTCATCTAAAATACTCGAAAACTTTAGCAGTATCATATCCTCACTTACCCTATTTATTCTAATACCAAATTCTCTTCCCTTTTTTATAATATACTCAATATAATCGTTTCTATGGCATATGCTATGATTCAAAACCTCTTTCTCTTGCCATTGATTAAGACGAGTGTTGTCAGTATTATTGTGTTCAAGCTCATTTACCCTTATTAACAAATACACTCCCGAATTGCTTTTATAAACTGTTAGCTTGTCTTTTGCAAGCTGGTCTAATGCACAAATAGTTTTTTCAAGCTTAAGAGCAAATTTAGTTCTACTTCTCCTTAAATGCCTTTCAAAATGCCCTTCCTTCATATATAAAGCCATTGTTAGCTGGTCAAGCGTAGGGGTCGTCTGGTTATATTTATGTTTGTTTTCTGTATATATCTTTAATAATTTATCTGGTAATATCATATAGCTCATACGCATTGTAGCAAGAAATACAGTCGAAAACGAACCAAAATAGATTACTCTGTTGTTAATATCTAGCCCATGTAAGGACGGAACAGGTTTTCCAGTATATCTCAGTTCACTATCATAATCATCCTCAATGATATATGCATTGTTTTCATCTGCCCATTTTAATAATCTCATCCGGTTTGCAATAGGCATAACCATACCAGTAGGAAATTGATGCGAAGGACTAGTGTAGCAGATATTTGCTTCATTCACTTTTAATTGTTCCATATCCAAGCCGTCCTCATTAACGTTGATAGGGTATATCTCAAAGCTATGGTCTTTAAAAATATGTCGCACATCTACAAAACCAGGCTCTTCAAAAGCAATACGTTCAAGACCGCATTGTTTAAGGACATTAGATAGTATAGCTATAAGCACCTGTACACCTGCTGCTATAACAATCTGTGAAGGGCTACACTTTACTCCCCGTGAATTATAGACATATCGTGCGATCTGTTCTCTTAAAGCAAGTTCCCCCTGAAGCTCTCCTTCCACTAATAGTTTTTTGTTTTGATAAAGAAGTATTTCATTGTAGCACTTTCTCCATGTAATATTATCAAATATGGTATCATCCAGAAATTTATCATTAAAGCTACTAGACATATTTTCACTATTAATTGTAATAAACTTATTATCTATCCTATGAAAGTCATGATCAAGCTTACTAATAAAATAGCCCCTTTTTTCCTTGCTATAAATATATCCCTCTAAATTCAATTGATTATATGCATTTTCTATTGTTGTTCTGCTCATGCTTAGACTTTTCGCCATTATCCTTATCGAAGGCAGGCGTTCATCCGCCTTTAAACGCCCCTCTTCTATCTCGTTCTTTATGCTTTTATATAATCTGATATATAAAGGCTCAATTTCATGTAAACTATTGTCTTTATATAGACTACTCAATGTAAAATCCATAGCTCACCACACCCCTTCAACTTTTAAACTATAGATAAATAAAGTCTTAGCAAAAAATAAACGTCTATCTGTCACCTACAACTTTTAAATATTTGTCACTTCTTAAATATACAGCATAATGATATATTACTATACAAATAGATTTTTTTCAACATAGGGGGATAAATATGGATTCAAAGAAAATTACTTATACTGGGCTCATGATGGCTCTAGTTTTTCTAGTTACATCATACTCCTTCAAAATGGTGATACCTTTAGGAGCGGGATATATACATTTAGGTGATAGTATGATATTTGTAGCAGTAGTAGTTCTTGGCTGGAGATATGGTGCTGTTGCGGCGGGTATTGGCTCTATGCTTGCCGATATACTGGGAGGATTCGCTATTTATGCTATCCCAACACTTATTATCAAAACACTGATGGCAATTATTATGGGTATTGCTCTTAACAGCAAGAGTAAAAAATCCACTATTACGCTCGCATCTTTAACAGGCATAGTTTGGGTCGCATTTATATTGTTATTTAAATTCATTCTAACAGATCAGCTACCCAAAGCTACACCAGATATACTTCCAGAGCTTGGGTTGTCAAATATGTCTGAATTACAAGCTATGGGAAATAACACTCAAAATGTAATGATAATCTCTGCAATTAGCTTAGTTGTTATTCTTGGTCTAATTTGCTCTATTATGCTTAAAAAAGTAAAGATGCTTAACCTAAACTTAATTATTGGCATGATCGCTTCAGGTCTTTGGATGATTATAGGGTATACCTTTGCTACATATATACTTTACAGAAATTATATTTCAGCAATATTTGCAATACCCTTTAATGTTCTGCAATTTATATTAGGCTTTATTATTGCTATGCTTATTGTATTGCAACTTAGAAGAGCCAAAATCATTGAGGGTTAGAGATAGATTTGTTTTTTCGAAAAGGAGCTGTCGCATTAGCTATTAGAAAATAGCTTTGCACAGCTCTTTTTTTGTCCTTTAGCACACCCCTGTATATAACAAAATTATTCTACTACATCTCTGTTAATAAAGCCATTATAGGTAAATACTATAGCTACTATACCTGCCAGTACGATTACTGGTATAATAATGTACACAGCCAATACAGGAAATCCCAAAACATTTAATGTATTATACCTTACAAACATTCCGTTTGCTCTTAGAACCGAATCTATGCTTATGTCAACAATCAGCCTTATCCATTTAACAGAACCTTTAAACATTCCTAATATACCTGGATAATAAAGTATAAGAAAGGATATAAAGAATGCTGTAAGAGGAGATTTATTTTTTGATGATATAAAACAAATTGCTAATACTGCTACAATCGCACCAATTATCTGAATAAGCAATTGAAGTATATAGTACCTAATTATGCTAATATCCAAGAAAGTTAAATTATACATATAAATGCTATTTAAAGGCTTATCAAAGCCATATATACCATACACCAAGGTATAGCTTAATAGCTGAGCTAAATTGAAAATCATAACAGTACTAACTGCATAAACAACAGCAGAAACCAGCTTTGCTGAAACAACTGCTTTTCTTCCGTTCTTTGTGCTAAGTATGATGGAATCAAATCCCGAAGCATACTCCCTTGAGAATATTGGAGAAACTACCAAAAGGAATATAATGGATAAAAACACAAAATTACCACTCGATAAAAATCCTAATAACCCCTCCCATCCTTCTACATAATAGTAGCTTGGTTCATTAATATTAGTTAAGAATTGAAAATGCTTTACTTGCTTTTTATACTCATAGCTATCTTCCTTTCCTTCAGAACGTAGCCTTTCTACCAATCTTTTTGTTTTTTCGAGGCTATATGGATTTTTTTCATCCTCAGTTTTATTACCCGCTATAAACCTCTGATTCGCACTTGCCGCATTATTATAGTCTATGTAGAAATACATTTCTGTATCTGATGTAGCTTTTTTATATTCAGCACTGTTCAGATTACTAAAGTATTGTTCTGTTTTAATTTTTGATTTTGCTGCAATTTCAGGATTTATTGAACCCTCAAAAGGTAAGCAATAATCATATAATTCCTTTGCATTACCATATTTATTAATCTTATTATGTTCCTCAAGTATATTAATTAAGAACGGTAGCATAATAAAAATCATGGTAATTATTAATGTTTTCTTGTTTAAGAAAAGCTTTTTCATTTCAAAGATTATTAATTGCACTTATATCACCTCCTCACTTTCCTCTTCTGGTGTTCTAAAATAGTATAGGTACATATCCTCATATGTTGGACTAAATAAAACCGCACTCTCAATTGGCTTATCATTACCAATAACTCTAACTTTAAGCCCTTCTTTTGTTCTCGATATATTAGCTACTAATAATGAGTGTTCTTTGCATATCCTCTTATATTCCTCATCGTCTATTGATAGCTCCCACACCTTACCCTCAAGCCCAGTCAATAAATTATACCCTTTGTCTGCCTTAAGTAGCTGCCCCTCTTTAATTAAAACAATTTGCTTTGCTATCATTTCTAAATCAGACACAATATGTGTTGATAGTATTACTATTCTTTCTCCAGAAATTTCCGAAATCATATTGCGGAATTTTGTACGTTCTTTCGGATCTAATCCAACAGTAGGCTCATCTAAAACTAATATCTGGGGATCATTTAAAAGTGATTGAGCAATTCCCAAACGCCTCTTCATTCCTCCAGATAATTTACCACATTTTTTTTTAGTATTTTCTTTAAGACCTACTAATTCTATTAATTCATCTGTTTTTTTATCTGCCATCATTCTCATAAGAGTTGTTTTTCCTGCTCCATTTGGACCTAAAAGCCCATACACTCCGTTTGTCAGTCCTAAGGAAAAGCTATTAACAGCAAGCTTATCATTATACTTTTTGCACAAATTATCAAGAGTCAGCAACAATATAATCACCCCTAAAAATAATATTTTTCAATAGTCTTGAGAAGCTAAAATAATAGATAAATATAGCAATGCAAGATACAAATAAAAACTGAATTGTGCTCAAATCTAATAAATTCTCTATGAATTTAAGCTTTGATGTGAGGTAAATAGAAGCACTAGACCAAACACCTAGTATAATTAGGCTTACATAGCGACCTCTTATATACATGCTTATTAACAATGAAATTGATGATATGAATAAAAAAGGGGTACACCAATAAAAAAACAACCCCATACTACTTATATCCTCAATTCTACTATGCAAGATTAATGAAAACAATATATTTAGTATGATATTTACTATTCCTAGTAAAGCAAACCTCAGCATTAAAAGCTCATTATAGCTATACTTAAAGGTCATCTCAAGCTCTGCCATGCCTAAATCTCTGCATTGCTTGCTTTATTTCAACTAGTGTTTCATTTCTTTCTAAAAAGCTTACTACATTGCTACTATCCTTTATTGATTCGGTTATTTGCACCTCATACGCTTTCATTTTGTAGCCTTTACTTTTGTAAAAGTCTCTGCATCTATTTATAGCTATAGTTAAAAGCCAGTTTTCGAATTTGCCTTTTTCTTCGTTATAGGCATTTACGCTGTTTAGCATTTTTATAAACACCTCTTGGGTTAAGTCATATGCTGTGTAGGAGTCTCCAATCCTTCTAGTAATAAATGAATATATACCTTTATAATACTTTTGCATCAGTACCTCTAAAGCCACTTCGCTACCCTTTTTTATTTCTTTAATCAGCTTTTTGTCATTAAGCAATCTTTTCACCTCAATAATATACCGCTATTATATACCTCATTACAACATCTCATTACAACATCTCATTACAACATCTCATTACAACATCTCATTACAACATCTCAATAGAATATCTTTATAATCAAATTTATATCTCATACAAGCTCTCATTATATATTAACGAAATTATCTCAAAAAAGTTTAATCCTAAAGAAAAAAAGGGACATAGTTCCACACTACATCCCTTCTTTTGAAGATTTTGTCAAAAAATGCTATATATTAATCTTATCCTATAAGATTAATTTCACAAATAAATTTTCACAAATCATATAATATAGTATTATACTATATCATACTAGTAAATACAATTATCTCTTTAGGTTAAACCAAGCCTTCATACCTGGGTATTCTGCAACCTCACCTAGCTCCTCTTCAATTCTAAGTAGTTGATTGTACTTAGCAACACGGTCAGTTCTTGAAGGTGCACCAGTTTTGATCTGACCTGAGTTAGTAGCAACAGCAATATCAGCTATTGTAGCATCCTCAGTTTCACCAGATCTGTGTGAAGTAACCGCTGTATAACCAGCTCTATTAGCCATTTCAATAGCTTCCAAGGTTTCTGTTAATGTACCAATTTGGTTAACCTTTATAAGAATAGAGTTTGCTACTCCCATTTCAATACCCCTAGCAAGTCTTTCAGTATTTGTAACGAATAAATCGTCTCCTACTAGCTGAATCTTCTTGCCAAGCTTTTCTGTTAGAAGCTTCCAAGCATCCCAGTCTTCTTCGTTTACGCCATCCTCAAGAGAAATAATTGGGTACTTATTAGCAAGGTCTTCCCAGTAACCAACCATTTCTTCTTTTGTCTTCATAATGTCAGTCTTCCAGAAGTAATAGCTACCTTCATGACCCTTTTTCTTTGCTTCATCGTACATTTCAGTAGCAGCAGCATCTATTGCAATCATAAAGTCATCACCCTTTTTAAAGCCTGCCTTTTCAACTGCTTCTAGAATAACCTGAATTGCTTCCTCATCTGTCTTTAGGTTTGGAGCAAAACCACCCTCATCACCAACTGCTGTGCTGTATCCTTTACTCTTTAGTACAGACTTTAGATTATGGAATACCTCTGCACACCATTGTAAAGCTTGCTTAAAGCTGTTAGCACCTACAGGCATAATCATAAACTCCTGAATGTTTACACTGTTATCAGCATGCTTTCCACCATTTATAATGTTCATCATAGGAACTGGAAGCTGTTTAGAATTAACACCACCAATGTATTGGTAAAGACTTAAGCCTAAAGCTTCAGCTGCTGCCTTAGCAACCGCAAGTGAAACACCTAGAATAGCATTAGCTCCTAGCTTTGCTTTGTTATGTGTTCCGTCAAGAGCTATCATAGCCTTGTCGATAGCTACCTGGTCAAATACGTTCATACCAACAATTTCTGGAGCAATTTCCTCGTTAACGTTATCTACTGCCTTAGCAACACCTTTTCCAAGATATCTTTCTTTATCACCATCTCTTAATTCAACGGCTTCAAAAGCACCAGTTGAAGCACCAGAAGGAACTGCTGCTCTTCCTACGAATCCGCCTTCAACAAGAACCTCTACTTCTACTGTTGGATTTCCTCTTGAATCAAGAATTTCTCTACCATGTATTTGTTCAATCTCTAAATACTGTTTCATTTTAATAAACTCCTTCCATCAATAATGTACCATTATATAGCATACCCTAATATTGCGAAAAAGTAAATATTTTTTGTGAATAATTTAACTATTTTTTATAACTCAAGGTTACTGTCCAGCAGGGACAGGCACAATAGTTACGTCCAATAAGGCGTCAAGTAAGTTTTCTCCGCGTTTTTTAGCGGTGGCAAGTAGGCTACGTATCTTACAATAATCCAAAACACCTTGCCAACTACGAAAACATCCCGAA